>CAZRID010000382.1:0-3100 GCA_964600055.1 uncultured Acidimicrobiaceae bacterium | reverse complement strand
CCCGGGCGAAGTAATTGGCCAACCGCTTACGAAGCGACAGTGCCTTTCCCACATAGACCACCCGCCCCTGAGGATCCTTGAACATGTAGGCGCCGGGGGCGTCGGGAATCTCGGCCGAAGATGGACGGATCACCCACTGAGAGTAGGTTCCCGGTCTTTCAAACGAACATCAGAAATATCGGCGATTCGGTCGGTCGGAGCCCTTGAAGTAGGAAGGCCGTGAGCCGATCGATCAAGGCACAACTCGGGGGCCCTAAGACGAATCGCCTTGGCCCGCAGGCTACCGCCTGCTCATGAATCTCGGCCAGGCTCTTGCCTTCCTGTAGCCTTCCGACCCCGAAGCCAACAAGCGACGGCCGAGATCGATGTCTCGATCACGAGCCTTGCGATCCCGGGTTTGAGTACAGAAGCGTCCAGCCCCTTCCGAAAACAAACCAGAATCGCTGCGGAATGCGGCCGTCTCCAGGATCTCAGAAGACTTGAGCAGAAAATGACAGAAGGAACCCAGCCGAAGATCGCCATCGTTGGTGGCTGCGGCCACGTCGGCCTCCCGTTGGGGTTAGCTCTGGCGTTGCGCGGCGTGTCAGTTGTGGCTTACGACGTCGATCTCGATGCCGTCGAAATGATCAACGCGGGCAGGATGCCTTTCTTGGAGAACGGAGCCGATCACGCTCTTGAGGAGGTCCGCGGTTCGACGTTCAGGGCTTCGAATGACCCGTCGGTTGTCGCCGATGCAGACATTGTCTTCGTGGTAATCGGAACTCCCGTCGATCAATATCTCAACCCTGATCCCGAGGCCATCCCCAGGGCTCTGGACCCCATCCTCCAACACTTGTCAGCTGGGCAACTCATCGTCCTGAGGAGCACGGTGTATCCGGGTGTAACTGCCTCGCTCGAACGGCGGTTCGCCGACTTGGGTCTTGAGGTAGATGTCGCCTTTTGCCCTGAAAGAATCGCCGAGGGCCACGCGTTGACGGAGCTCACGCAACTTCCCCAGATCGTATCTGGTCGGACAGAGAGAGCTCAGAAACGTGCGGCCGATCTCTTCCGAGTGCTGACCGATGACATCGTGTTCCTTGATCCGGAGGAAGCAGAGCTTGCCAAGCTGTTCACCAATACCTGGCGCTATATCCGCTTCGCTATCGCCAACCAGCTCTTCATGATCGCCAACGACTATGGCCTCGACTACGAGAAGATCCGGTCGGCAATCCGCCACGGGTATCCGCGAGCCGCTGATCTTCCCGGCGCCGGGTTTGCGGCCGGGCCCTGCCTCCTGAAGGACACCGCCCAGCTGGCTGCCTTCAACGACAACAACTTCACTCTGGGCCATGCCGCCACCCTGGTGAATGAGGGGCTGCCCAACTACCTCGTTAGCAAACTTTGCGAGACCCACGATCTCGCCAACCTGACAGTCGGGATTCTGGGGATGGCGTTCAAAGCCGAGTCAGACGACATGCGCTCAAGCCTCAGCTACAAGCTCAAGCGAATCCTGCGTTTCCGAGCGGGTCGAGTTATGTGCACCGACCCCTACGTGAGCCGGGATCCCGATTTGCAGACCCTCGATCAGGTACTTGAAGAGTCGGACCTGCTCATCATCGGAGCTCCTCATCGGTTATACGCCGAACTCGAGACCGACAAACCGGTGGTCGACATCTGGAATTTGAGGAAGAGGGGGGTGCTGCTGTGACCCCTCGAGTTTCGATTGTGATCCCCGCTTACAACGAAGCCT
Source organism: uncultured Acidimicrobiaceae bacterium (assembly GCA_964600055.1). GTDB lineage: Bacteria > Actinomycetota > Acidimicrobiia > Spongiisociales > ZC4RG35 > JARDZU01. The sequence continues at coordinate 1,371 of CAZRID010000382.1, read as the reverse complement.
CGAACATCGTGCCAGTGCTCGACCGAGTCAGGGAGAACGTCGAGCTTCCGTTTGAGGTACTTGTGGTCTACGACAGCCCTGAGGACACAACGAGGCCAGTGATCGAGTCATACTCGCTGAACGATCAACGAGTGCGAGGGCTTCTCAATACATACGGCCGCGGCCCGGCTCAGGCGATCCGGTACGGAATCGACCACGCCGGGGGCCCGGTCGTGGTCGTCACTATGGCGGACGGAAGCGACGACCCGCGGCAGATCGACGAACTCGCCCGCTTAGTCGAGCGAGGGGTTGCCGTCGCGGCAGCGTCGCGTTATGCGCCGGGCGGCCAGCAGGTCGGGGGCCCGGCCCTCAAGAGCGCCCTTTCCCGGTGGGCGGGCCGGTCGTTGGCGCTCTTTTGCCGCGTCGGCACCCGCGACGCCACCAACTCGTTCAAGGCCTACTCCCGCGATTTTGTGGCCGAAGTCGGAATCGACAGCATCCATGGTTTCGAGATCGGACTCGAGCTCACAGCCAAGGCCCGGCGCTTACGGCGTCCTGTGGCGGAGATTCCCACCATTTGGCTCGAACGTCAGTCCGGCCTTTCCAATTTCAGACTGGCAGCGTGGATACCCCGCTATCTCCGCTGGTATTTCTTCGCTTTCGGACCCCGGCTTACGATCGAAGAGCTGCGGAAGCGGACGAAGTCCACCTGATCACATGGCAAAGGTGTTACTTACCGGCTCGGCCGGATTCATCGGTGGGTACGTAGCAAGAGAGCTGCTTGCTCGAGGGCATCACGTCATCGGACTCGACAACTACTCCAAATACGGACAGGTCGCCCGCAGCTTTGACAACGACCCCGGCTATCGATTCGTTGAAGGTGACGCTCGCGATGTCGATCTACTGACTGATTTGGCCCTCGACTGTGATCACCTGATTGCCGGTGCGGCAATGATCGGCGGGATCTCATACTTCCACAGCTACGAGTACGACCTTTTGGCCACCAACGAGCGAATAATGGCCGCCACCTGCGACGCGGCCATTGCCGCCTCCCGACGTGGACGACTTCAGAAGGTGACCTATATCAGCTCATCGATGGTTTTTGAATCAGCGACCTCTTGGCCCAGCTTCGAAGGACAGGAACGAGAGATTCCACCACCGCTGTCCTCATATGGATTCCAAAAGCTCGCAGTCGAATATTTCGCCCGAGCTGCTTGGGATCAATATCAGCTGCCGTACACGATCGTTCGACCGTTCAACTGCGTCGGGACCGGTGAAGGTCGGGCTCTCGGCGAGGTCGAAGTGCTTTCCGGCAACATCAAGCTGGCGATGAGCCATGTGGTTCCGGACCTGGTGCAGAAGCTGGTAAAAGGACAGGATCCACTTCATATC
>CAZRID010000381.1:0-3112 GCA_964600055.1 uncultured Acidimicrobiaceae bacterium | reverse complement strand
CCACGCTCTCTGGTGGCGAGGCCCAGCGGGTCGCGGTCGCTCGGGCTTTCGTGATCGAGCCTCATGTCGTGTTTGCTGACGAGCCCACCGGCTCACTCGACTCAATTATGGGTGACCTGGTCATGGAGGGGCTTACGACGATGGCCGCCGAGCACATGACGGCTGTGGTTGTCGTGACCCACAACCTTCAGGTTGCCTCCTATGCCCACAAACGCGTGACTATGCGTGACGGCCAGCTCTCATCGGAGAGTTGAATGATTGTCCGACTGGGCTGGCTACTGATCCGCCGGGACCGCCAAGGCCGGGTGGCTTTGGGGATCACAACGGGTGCCATCTGTGTGGCGGTACTGCTTCTGCTGGTGGTCGTCCACTTCCCCCAGGCGATGAGGAATCGGGGTGAGCGGCTCAGTTGGCGCTCCGGGTTCGCCTTGGAGATTGTCGATCCCAACCAGGCAGACGCTTGGTGGGCGATGCCGGTTTCAGGCGATCGATTCCGAGGTGAACCGATTGGCCGCCTCGATGTCGCGGCCGTTGACCTTGAAGCTCCGGCTCCTCCGGGCCTGCCTGATCAGCCAAAGCCGGGAGAGGTTTGGCTGTCACCGGCCCTACTCGAGCTAGTCGAGCAGGTACCCGAGGACGAACTCGGTGACCGGTTCCCAGGTCGTATCGCGGGCGTTATCGGCCCGGAAGGACTTACCCACCCCTCCGAGCTGGTTGCAGTGGTCGGAAGGACATTGAACGAGGCGGGTCAGCTCGGCGCCATGCCGGTCGCAGCACCCTACGCAACAGCTCGCCGGGCGGTGGGCCGCCTACTGCCGGTGGCCAGTGTCCTGGCGGCTCTCGCTGTGGTCACCCCTTTGGTCATGCTCATCGCCTCGGCCACACGGCTGCATGCCGCTGCGAGGGATCAGCGGCTCGCCGCTCTCAGGCTGGTGGGTGCCACTCCTAGGCAGGTCGGCTTCCTCATCGTCGTCACAGCAGCAAGCGTAGGGCTGGTCGGAACAAGCCTTGGATTCCTTGCGTATCTACTGCTTCGACCTCACTTGGTGACGTCCGGTCTACTGGGAGTCCGGTTTTTCCCGACCGACTTCACCCTCGACTGGCATGGCTGGACTGTGCTCGGCTTGGCTCCGGTGCTTGCGTTGGGCGGTGCCCTCGTCGGCTTAGTGCACCTCAACGTCTCACCCTTGGGTGTGGCCCGCAGAGCGTTGCTTCACCGAGCGCGCCCGAGGCGGCTGTGGCCGCTCATTGGATCGGTGCTGCTGTTCGCTTTGGTCCTAGGGATGGTTTTCTCCGGCGCTCTCAGCGAAGGCCTGGCCCTTGTACTTATCGGCGTCAGCTTCGCCCTGGTCATCGGCGGCGTTGTCATGGCGGGACCATGGGTGACTGACGCGGTTGGCGGGCTCCTGACCCGGACGGCGAAAAATCCCGAAACCCTCATCGCCGGCCGACGTATCCAGCACGATGCCACCGGCAACTCTCGGCTGACGATCGGCATCGTATTGGTTGCTCTCGCCGGGGGTCTTTTCTACGGCCTCCTACCTGCCCTCGAGGCTGAGGCTGCCCAAGGCACATCGGCTGGGCTCAAACCCGACGTGCTCATGACATCACTCCCTGCCCTAGAGGAAGATCGAGGCCCCGCCCTTCACAGCATGCTGCAAGGCGCGGCAGGAGTCCAGAGCGTCGTCCAGGCCGGTGACGGGGGGGTTCCTGCGGACGGGTCGACATTCGCGTTCGTGGTCACGGTGGGAGATTGCGAAGAGCTCAACAGGGTGCTGCAGCTCGGTGACTTGCGATGCGGTGACTCCTGGGTGGCGGTCGCGGACGATCTAGCCATTCCTAGCACCCCTCTGCCCCTCGTCGTTTTCACCCCAGAAGGGGCCTTCGAGACCAACCTTCCTCGCATTTCGGCCGACGCTCCCCGGTTCCACGTCGATCGGAGCGAACGCTTCGAGGATCTTCTCGTCGAGGTGGCCGCCTTGAACCTTCCCGTCGGAGTACGAGTACGCACCGACGAGCTGTATATCGCCTACGACGGCGGCCCCGCAACCGCCGAGCGGATCCGCACGCTTGTCTTGGGTCATCTATCCACAGCGCAGGTTTTCACTGCTGAGGAGGCGAAGGAAGCCGCCGTAGCGCCTTTGCGTCAAGCCCGGGGACCAGTGAGCGCGGCCCTCATCGCCACCCTCGCAATCGGAGGTGTGAGCGTCGCTATCTCCGCTTTCGGCTCCCTTCTCGAACGACAACGTCAGTTAGTTCAAATGCGCATCGTAGGTGTCCCCATTAATAGCCTGAAGCGTCAGTTCGTCCTCGAAACCGTTGCTCCCCTCGGAATTGTCGCGATAACGGCGACTGGAATCGGAGTCGCTCTCGCCTGGCTTCTCCTGACCATCGGCGACTATTACACACCAAGCCTCATACGGCTCAGAGACGCTCTCGTCCTGTTGAGCGGAATCGTCCTGGCGCTTGCACTCGCGACCGCTCCCAGCCGTGTCCTTGATCGTCGCACCCGTTTCGACAGCGTACGAACCGAATGAATGCCGATGCAGCCGGTCAAGGTCACGCCGGTTCTCGGTGGGGGGCTGGGTGGCGACAGCCAATACACAACTGCCGCAAAGCTGAATCTTGAAGTCGACGAGGCATGGACCGAACTGGAGGTTCCTGGCACCCGAACCCCCCGAGGTCTGGCGGCTCCATATGGTCCTCGAGAGCGGCACGTGGAAGGCTTGCCTCGAACGGTTCCTCGACGCACTGCTCAAGATCGGCTAGGACGCTCAGCTATCAGGCCAGGCTCGTTGGGATTCGTGCGGCGCTCGCGCCGTCGCAGATCAGGCCGCTGCCATGAATGTTGCTTGGAAGCCGCCGCGTGGGCTGAGGGTTTGTGTCGCCCCTCCGACACCACAAGAATTCCCTGGTCAGAGGCCTTTTTGACCATCCGAAGCCTTGCGAGCGAAAGGGGCGCGCCGAGCCAGGTGCCCTCGTAGGTGCCCTGATTGGTCAAACCGCAGCCCACACAAGGCATGTCAGTCCGACGCGTTCGCTATAAGACGCCCGTAATGCCGGTTATGTAGCGGAGTCCTGCACGGAGTGATCTGGCCCATTTAGTCTCTGG
>CAZRID010000380.1:0-3118 GCA_964600055.1 uncultured Acidimicrobiaceae bacterium | reverse complement strand
GCCGACCGGCTGGTGGCCATGTCGCCCGAGCCACCGCCCTTCCCAGAGGAGGTCATCATGACCCAACCCCGAGGTTCAAAGCCAAGTCCGATCCTGATGTTCGCCGGGGCAGCGGTAGTAGTGCTGATCCTGGCTGCAATCCCGATCTTCCTGTTCAGCAGGGGTGGTGGTGAGGTGGAGCCGATCGCCACTACTACCACGTCGACCGTCCCTTCCACCGAGACGACGCAGCAGGCGGTGACGTCCACGACCCAGGCACCTGCGACCACGACAACCGCACCCGGGACCACATCGACTATTGCCTCGGGTCAGCCCGCCGATGCCGTGGTGTATCTGGTGCAGTCCCCGGAGAACTCATTCACCGGCAACCCGGCCCTGGTGCCGTTCACCGGTGTCGTGATGCCGGCGGCGAGCCCGGTGAGCCCGGCCGTGCCGGGGTTGTATGCATTGACCATGTCGGGTCTGGTGGCTCCCGAGGGATTCGAAAACATGGTTCCGGCTGGGGTCGAGGTATTGGGGGTCACCCTCTCCGAGCACATGATCACGCTCGACATGAATGAGGCATTCGTCGACGGTGCCGGCTCCGGTCTGCTTGCCGACTTCACCATGCTCAACCAGTTCATCTATACCGCCTCCCAATTCGGTGAGATCGAGATGGTGCAATTCATGGTGGATGGCGCCCCGGTCACCGCCTTCGGCTCCGAGGGTTTGGACCTGAGTCAACCCGTCGCCCGTGACTCCTTCCTCGATCAGGTCAACTCGATCATCGTGACCGGCCCGGTTCAGGGTGAGGACGGTATTCCCTTGGTGGTGTCGGGCGCGGCCAACGTGTTCGAGGCCACGGTGAGCTACGAGATATTGGATGCCGACGGCATCGTCGTGGAGGAGGGCTTCACCATGGCTACATGTGGCACCGGTTGCTGGGGCGGGTTCTCCTTCGAGGTGCAATACGGGTTCGCAGGTGACGAGACGGTCCGTGTCTTCGTGCATTCCGCCGAAGACGGCTCCCCTACCGACGTGGTCACCATCCCCATCCTCTGGAACGACGCCGACGGGTGGGACCTGATCGCCGGCGGCTAGAACGCGTTCCTAATGCAGGGCGTCACATATGCGTGACGCCCTGCATTCGGTTTCCAGCATCGGAGCCCTACAAACCGGGCGACCTCTGCCATAAATACCTCCGAACATCGAAGCCTATTCGGTCATACTCCGGCCATGCCGCTCGACGAATATCGCCTTGCCAACCGTGCGAACTGGGACTCCCGGGTCGATCTTCACTACGGCTCCGAGGAGTACGGGACCAGCCGCTTCATCTCGGATCCCGGTCACCTGAGCGGGGTGGTCACCTACGACCGGGACAAGCTCGGGGACGTCACCGGCAAACGACTGGTCCATCTCCAGTGCCACATCGGCACCGACACAATTTCCTGGGCCCGTCTCGGCGCCGAGGTGACCGGGGTCGACCTGTCTCCGAAGTCGATCGAGGCAGCCCGCCGTTTGAGCGAGGAGTCCGGAACACCAGCCCGCTTCGTCGTCTCGGAGTTGTACGACACCCACGATGTGATCGACGAGAGCTTCGACATCGTCTACACCGGTGTCGGCGCCATCTGCTGGCTTCCCGACATCCAAGAGTGGGCCAGGCTCGTGGCCTCGTTCCTCGAGCCCGGTGGGGTGTTCTACATGCGTGAGGGCCACCCCATGATGTGGGCTCTCGATTGGGACGACACCGAGGAGCTTCGGGTGACCCTGCCTTACTTCGAGACCGAGGAGCCGGACTCCGACGAGGACCACCAGACCTACGCCGGGGAGGGCCAGGTGTCGAGCCCGCTGAACTATGGATGGAACCACGGGATCGGGCAGACGATCAACGCCCTGATCCAGGCCGGGCTTCGCATTGATCGAGTCGAGGAGTACGACGAATGTGAGTGGCAGGGCCTGGCGCAGATGGTCCTGGAAGACGACGGTTTATGGCGTCTCCCAGACTGCCGGGAGCGTCTTCCGCTTATGTGGTCGGTCCTGGCCACCAAGGTCTTGGAGAATTGGGTCGCCAGACCCTTCAGGAGCCGAGGTTCGGTGCCGAATACTTAGAGGTAAGTCGTTAGCTCACGCTAAGGACTTCTTCCTCCTCCAGTGTGAGAGGGGCCATCCTCGGATGGCCCCTCTTTCCGTTTCAGGCGAGGCAGGTGATCTTGGGCAACCCGTCGGCAGCGGCTGACCACGACCCGCCTTCATCATCGGACCGCCATACCTTGTCCCCCACCCCGGCGTATACCGATGTTCCGAGGACCGCCAGGCAATGGGTGTCGAGGTTCTCGCCGAACCATTCGGGAAGCCCGTCGGCACAGGGATGGAACGGGCCGGTGGCGAGATCGGCTCGATAGAGCCGGCCCTTGGAGGTCCTAGGCCCTGTCGACGCCGAGACCAGCACGGCCTCGCCGACCGTGGCCACGGCGCGGCAGTAGGAGGCATGGAGCCCCTCTTCCCTGAAAGCGAAGTCATGGCCGTTGTCCGACTGGGCCAAACCGAGAGCACAGGCGGCCAGCACCTGCCCGGGTTGGGAGGAGTGGGCGATGACCTGATGCACATCGGCGTCCTGGTCGACAGTCGGCGTCGGCCCCGAGTCGTCATAGCGGAGGATTCCCCCGACGTGGATGTTGATGAACAGGGTGCCGGACGCATCGAACGCCATCGACCTGACATCCGGTGGCCCACCCCATGGCGTGTACCACCCGTCACGTCCCGGGGCGTCGGCAAACCCCTGGTCTTCGACCAGGTTGCCGGTCTCGAGATGGAAGAGCTGTGCCTTTGTGGCTCCGATCCAAACCGTGTCTGACCCGACCTCAAGACAGTTGACGGCAGTTCCATCGGGTGCTGTGCCGACGATGTCCCCGTCATGATGAACCCGGCCTTTGCCGTCGAGCGCCCACCACCCTTCCCCGTTCCGGGACAAGTGATTGATCCGGGTGCCGGCAATCAGCGGAGTGGAAGGATCATCGAGGGAGAAGGCCCCGGCGGCGGTGCCGATGAGCAGGTTCACCTCACCAACCATATGTCGACAAGACAGCTAGTGGCCCGTCGCTGAAATAGCTGTGCGGTCTCGCCGGCCCTCGACGCCGCT
>CAZRID010000379.1:0-3120 GCA_964600055.1 uncultured Acidimicrobiaceae bacterium | reverse complement strand
GCCACCCCAGGGCGACGATGAAGCCGAACCCGATGGTGACCGCCGACGTCCCGAGGGGCAGCATCAGCGTCAGGTCGAACCACCGCGATAGGCTGCCACGTCGGCCGCTGATCACCGTTGATGCCATCACCCCGATCGCAATGGCCATCGCCGAGGCGAGCACCGCAAACAGGAAGCTGTTGCCCGCCGACGACATGGGAACACCCACGACCGAGTCTTCCCGGAAGAGGGCGCGGTAGGCGCCTGGCTGGAGAGACCGGGCGACGAGTACAGCGATAGGGATCGACATCGCGATCAGGGTGAGGCTGACACTGGCCGAGACCAGTATGCGAGCCCGCCCCAAGGGCCTTGGTCTCGCCGCCTCCGAGCGCAGAGTCCAGGTGGCAGCGTGGCGCTCCTGATATCGAGAGTAGGCGTAGAGCGTGGCGGTCACCCCGACCAGCTGGATCACGGCCAACGCGGCGGCAAGCGGAAGGTCGAACAGGGCCACGGCCTGGCGGTAGATCTCGACCTCGAGCGTGGCGTATCGGAACCCACCGAGGATGAGCACCACCCCGAACGAGGTGAAAGTGAAGAGGAACACGATCGATGCTGCGGCAGCGATGGCAGGGCGCAGCAGTGGCAGAGTGACCGTTCGGAACACCTTCCATTCGCTAGCGCCCAGCACCCGACCCGCATCATGCAAGTCCGGGTCGAGTCGTGACCACAGGGCCCCAACGGTGCGGACCACCACCGCGATGTTGAAGAACACGTGGGCGGCGAGGATGGCTCCGATCGAGTCACGCCAGCCCAGAGCCACGAAGGCCGTTCCAACCACCACCGTGGGGAGGACGAACGGCACCGTCACCAGGGCGGTGGCCAGCCTCCGCCCCCGGAATTCGAAATGCGAAACTGCCCACGTCATCGGGACGGCGACGAGCAGGGTGAGGATCGTGGATACCACGGCTTGCCACAGGGTGAACCATCCGATCCGGAGCAGCCTGGCCTCGACGCTTTCGGTCCCGATGCTCAGCTCCGAGAGCCCCAGGATCAGGATCCGGGCTACCGGATACAGAAAGAAATAGCCGATGAACAACGTAGGGACCGCGGCAACCAGCACACGGCCCCAACGAATCGATCTCATCAGCCCTCCATCATGGCAACCCACTCATCGATCCATCGATCACGGTTCTCGGCGACGGTGTCGGCACTGAGACGGGCGGGGTCGGAGGGGATGATGGTGTAGTCGATGAATTCCTGAGGGAGCTCTGCGTCTTGGTTCGCCGGGAAGACGAACCAGGTGAGGGGGATCGTCTCCTGGAACTCGGTCGACAGCATGAAGTCGATCAGCTCCCCGGCGGCGTCTGGATAGGCGGTCCCGGAGAGGACACCGGCATACTCGACCTGCCGGTAGCAACCGGCTTCGATCACGCCGGTCGGCGCCTCGGTTAGCGGCTCGCTGGCAAAGATCACCTCGGCGGGCGGCGACGAGGCGTAGGAGACGACCATGGAGCTGTCGCCCCCGTAGGGCATGAAGTCGGCGTAGTAGGCGGTGTCCCAGTCAGGGGTTATTCCGACTCCACCGCTCTTCAGGTCAGACCAGAAGTCGAGCCATCCCGGCTCCCCGTACTCCTCGATCGTGGCCAGCATGAAGGCGAGACCGGGTGATGACGTGGCCGGGTGCTCGACGGTGAGGACGCCGGCATAGACGGGGTCACGAAGCTGATCGAGCTCGGTCGGGATCGCTGTCCCGGTCTCGGCGAACCACGCCTTGTCGTAATTGATGCAGACGTCACCGAAGTCGATCGGTGTGACCAGGTCGCTCGAGGGGCTGAGGCCGGCGCTGACATTGCCCAACAACGGGCTCCGATGCTCGATGAAGATCTCTTCTTTGAGCGCCCGGGAGAGAAAGGTGTCGTCCACCCCGAAGAGGACATCGGCAAGCGGGTTGTCGGTGGTCAGGGCCGCCTGGTTCACCATCGATCCGGCGTCACCGGCGGCGATCACGTCGACCTCGATGCCCGTCTCCTCGGTGAAGGCGGCGAACGTCTCGTCGTTGACCCCGTCGGCGAACGAGTCGTGCGCCATCAGTCTCAGGGTCTCCGGTCGCCCGGCGTCGCCGCCCCCGCAGGCGACGACCAACACGGCCGCAGCCAACAGAGCCAGGGTCTTATACATTCTCATCCGCTCCTTTGTCGCCGGGAGCGGTGAGATGGATCCCTACGCCGGCATTACCCGGGTCAGGTTCATCGGTCGGGGTCTCGCAGACCCCCTCTCAGCCCGGTCCCACCGAGCTCCCGTAAGGGGAAAGGTTAGCCGACCGGACCCCTCTACCGGTTGGTGGGAGAGAGCGTTCTACGTTGCACGTTCTACGTCATACGCAAAACGTAGAACGTAGAACGTAGAACGGTCCTTGCTTTCACCCCAGAGGGGTGAAAGCAAGGACCGTGTTGTGTCCGCCGAAGCCGAAGGAGTTGGTGATCGCGGGGGAGGGCACCCACTCGCGGGGCTCGCGCACAATGTCGTCAAGTGGGATCTCGGGATCCTGGTTGGTCAGGCCGATGTTGGGCGGCAGCTCGCTGCGTCGGATCGCCTCGACGATCACCGCCGCTTCGATCGAGCCCGAGGCGCCGAGCGCGTGACCCGTGGTTCCCTTGATCGAGGACACAGCCGGCTGAGTCTCGAAGATGCGGTCGATCACCGAGCCCTCGGTGCGATCGTTGAGATCGGTGCCGGTGCCGTGGGCATTGATGTAGGTGACGTCCGTCGGTGCGAGCTCGGAATCGGCGAGGGCCAGCCGGATCGCTCGCTCGGCGCCGTCGCCTTGAGGATGGGGAGCTGTGATGTGGTGGGCATCTGCTGTCGACGCTCCACCTCTCAGCTCGGCCAGAACCTTCGCCCCTCGCTCCTCGGCAACTTCGGCGGCCTCGAGGATCATGATCCCCGCACCCTCGCCCATGACGAATCCGTCGCGATCCACATCGAAGGGTCGGGCTATCCCGCTCGAGGACAGGGCTCGGGCCGCCTTGAAGCCCTCACGAGCCGGGATGCGGGCAGCCGCCTCGGCGCCGCCGACCACAGCGGCGTCCGCATAGCCCCATTGGATCTGGCGCAACCCGTCAAGGATCGCCTGGCTCCCTG
>CAZRID010000378.1:0-3129 GCA_964600055.1 uncultured Acidimicrobiaceae bacterium | reverse complement strand
CGACAGGGAACGCCTAATGAGTGTCGCCGTCGATCAGCGAGAGCTGTTCGGGTGATTTGATGGTGGCCTCCGCCAGCCCCCGTAACTCGTCGGATGCCTTGACCGGCACTGCTCCGAGTCTCTCCAGTTCGGCGTTGCCGGGCCCTTCCCCGTCACCCCGCCACACCACGACCTGGCCGTTGCCCACCTTCAGGGCTTCGGTGGCACCCGCCCAGGTCCCACTCGACTCCCGGTCGCTGGCGACGACCACGGTGAGAAGCGACAGGGCGTAGATCAGCTTGTTCCTGCTCATCGCCGCCGCCGGGCTGAAACCCGAGGCGGGCGCCTGCTGGGTGAGGAGACAGGTCCTCCCTTCGTCGAGTGCTTCCAGGACCCCTGGACTCCGTATTCGTGTGAGAAGCGAGTCGGCGAGGACGCCGATGACCGATCCGCCCTCCGAATAGGCAGAGTTCATCGCCAATTGGTCGATGCCTCTCGCCCCTCCCGACACCACCGTCCGTCCCAACGAGACCGCTTTCGCCGCCAGCGCCTTGGCCACATCGGCTCCGGTCTCACCGATCTCCCGTGAGCCCACGATCCCGATACCCGGGGTCGAGAGCAGGGATCGGTTTCCGACGCCGAAGATGACCGGCGGGGCGTGGTCGGCCAGCCGGTCAGTCAAAGCCGGCGGGTAATCGTCGTCGACGATGGTCGTGATCCAGACTCCTCGACGGCCCAGCTCTTCGGCCTCCAGGGTTGCTGCCGCCGCGTCTTCGAGAAGCTGCTCGACCGAGTCCGCCGTCTCCGGTTTTACCCCGGGCAACTGACCCAGGTCGAGTGAGGAGTCGAAGATGTCCGCAGGAGAATGACCTGAGTCACGCAAGGCAGCGGCGAGACGGTGCCATCTCTGAGCTGTCAACGACGGACGCTGACTCGATCCGAGTCGGGTGGTGAGAGCGATCACCACCTTGGCGTCGCTGCTGAGCGTCATTGGCTGCCCTGGGAAATGTCGGCGAGAGCCACAGGGTAAACCGGTCCCGACCCGTGCGACCGAAGCTGACTTCCGACGATGGTGAAGGTCCAGCGGGAGTCGACCACGTCGTCGACGAGTAACACCGGATCGCTCCGAGAGCCGACGACTTCGAAGGCGTTCACCACATTGCGCGCCTGCTGGCAGCTGTTCTCCATCTCCTTCTGCGGTGGGGACTCGCGGACCCGCCGCAGCGATTCGACGGCCTCGACACCGATGCCAGCTGCCAGTCTCTTGGCGAAGTCTTCGACCAATCCCGTACCCGAAGGCACCCAGGTGAGCCAGGTGGGTCGTGGCGTCGGCGCCCACTTGCTGATCATGTCCGCCATCGCCGAGACCAGCTCATCGGTGAACCGGCCCTCCCGGTACTTGCCCATTTGCACGAGTCGAGCCAGACCGGGGTCACTCCAACGGGTCAGGCATCGACCGGTCTCCACCGGGTGCTGGCGCAGATCCACGTCGCCGTCGAGCTCGCAGGGGAGACGGAGACGGGGTGCGATCTCGAGATGACTGCTCCTGAGTCGGGCCAGCGCCCTTTCGACGAGCTCGGCGTCCACTTCCGCCGAGAGGAGCGGACCGACACAGTTGGCGCATCGCCCGCAGGGCACCGCCCCCGGGTCGTCGAGCTGTTTGCGCAGGAACTCCATGAGACAGGCATCGGTTGAGACGTACTCCCGCATCGCTTCCTGCTCGGCGCGTCTGGCTGCGGTCACGGTCTCGATCCGCTCGGTGGGGTAGGCCCATCGCTCCGCCGAGCGAAACCACCGGGAGCCTTCGCGGTACACGGCTCCCTCGACCTCGAGGATCTTGAGCATCGTCATGATGCGGCTGCGGCGGAGGTTCACCACACCTTCGATCGCGGTGAGCGTCATGCCCTGTGCCCGGCCGAGATTGGTCAGGGCGGCGTCGGTGTCGACCTCGGTGGGGAAGGCGGTGCTGATGAACCAGTCCTGGATCTCCTCGTCCTCCCATCCCGACATGGCGATCCCGTAGGCCCGATCGACCGCCCGCCCGGCACGACCGACCTGTTGGTAGTAGGCGATCGGCGAGCCCGGGGTCTGATAGTGGATGACGAACTCGATCCGAGGGTTGTCATAGCCCATCGCCAGCGCCGACGTCGCCACCACCACCTTGAGCGTCCCATCGGAGAGCCGCTCCTCGATCTCGAGTCGGGCCTCGTTGGTCATCTGGCCGGTATACGAATGCGCCTCGATCCCGACCGACCGCAGCCACTCACCGATTCTCTCCGCATCGTGGACCGTCAGGCAGTAGACGATGCCGGAGCCTGACAAGAGCGGGATGTTCTCGGCGAGCCAGGCCATCCGCTCCGCCTTGTTCGCGATGTCGAGCACCTGGAGGGCGAGGGAGTCTCGCTCCAGGGTGCCCCGGAAGACACTGAGGTTCTCGCCGAGCTGGTCTTCGACGTCGGCCACCACCCGGTCGTTTGCGGTGGCGGTGGTTCCGAGCACGGGGATGTTTGGGGGCAGGGCGGCGACAACCTGTTTCAGTCTTCGATAGTCGGGTCGAAAGTCGTGGCCCCAGTCGCTGATGCAATGGACCTCGTCGATCACCAGCAGTCCGATATCGGAGAACAGGGCCGGCATCACCTCACGGAGGAACTCGGGGTTGTTCAACCGTTCCGGCGAGATGAGAAGGAGGTCCACCTTGCCCTCTTTGATGTCGTCGAAGATCGCTTCCCACGCTTCCCGGTTGGTCGAGTTGACCGTGGTGGCGTGCAGACCGAGCTTCTGGGTCATCTCCAACTGGTTCCGCATCAGGGCGAGGAGCGGGGACACGATGACGGTCGGCCCGGCTCCGGCGTCCCTCAGAAGACGGGTGGCGATCAGATAGACCGCGGACTTGCCCCAACCGGTGCGTTGGACGACGAGGGCGCGACTCCGCTGCTCGGCGACTGCGCTTATCGCTTCGAGTTGGCCATCACGAAACCGGGCACTGTCGAGCCCGGTGAGGTCGCGCAACAATCGCAGAGCCCGGCTCTCGAAGTCGTCCATGGGTTCCACCGTAGGGAGCGGGGAGGACAGATCCTTGGTTGCAAGCGAAGTCGATGCCCGGGCCTATCCCAGCTCAGCGGGACCCGGTGCTCTCCCAACGGGATGCTG
>CAZRID010000377.1:0-3136 GCA_964600055.1 uncultured Acidimicrobiaceae bacterium | reverse complement strand
CGCCCCAGGCAACCTGGGAGTAGACCCGTACCGGTCGCCGCGGCTCGAGACACCACAGCGAGAAGTCGATGTCGTGTGTCGCCTCCATCGCCGCAGGCGAGAGTTTGGTCCTCGACCCGATCTTGGCCCCGAGTGACCTTGTGATGTGACGGCTGACCAGCACGCTCACCGGGTCGCCGAGCGTGCCGTCGTTGAGGCTGCGCTTTACCAACGCCTGCTTGGAGTTGAACCGTTGCGAGTAGCCGACGGTGAACTTGAGGTTCCCCGATTCCGCGATCTCGATCAGGTCGTCGGCCTCTTCCAGGGTCAGGGCCATCGGCTTCTCCAGGAGGACATGCTTGCCGGCGGACAGCGCGGCCTTGGCCATCGAATAGTGCAGGGTCTCGGGAGTTGCCGAGATCATCAGTGCATCGATCTCGGGGTCGGCCACCAACGCTTCCCAGTCGGCAGTCGCGGTAACGGCTCCGGTGCGTTCTTGGACCTCGGCGAGCCGATCCGGGTTGATCTCTGCCAGGTGGAGACGATCGACGAGGGCGCTGTTGGCGGCGGCAATCGCCCGTATCCCCCCACACCAACCGGTGCCGATGATGCCGACGCTGAGCGGTTCCATAGTTCTCCCTTTCAAGTCGTGAGTAGTTCTTCGGGCTCGATGGGCAGCGTCACCGGCTGCCCGATTCGTGCCGAGTAATCCATCGCCATGGTCAACAACAGGTTGCGATGCCCGTCCCGTGCCGTGGCATGCGGGGTGGAGGTCCCGGTGGTCAGACGGTGGAACCAGGTCATCGTCTCTTCGCGCATCGGCCCCCACAACATGCCGTCGGAGACATCTCCGGGGGGGTAGCTGCCGATGAAGTCGACGTAGCGCTGGGAATCGGGCTCATAGCCCTTCGAGGTGTAACCCGCGGGTTGGGGAATCTGGCTGGCCATGATCACGTCGCGGTGGGTGTCCTCGATGTCGATGATTCCCTTGGTGCCGACGATGCCGATCTCGAGCCCGTAGACGGCGCCAGGCCACACCGTGGGCAGCGCCCAGCTGATGTTCATGCTCCATATGGCACCGTCGTCCATGGTGAAGAGCCCGAACGTTGCGTCTTTCGTGCCCATCTCACGCAGGGTGTGATCCGCCGAACGGGCGTAGACCTCCACCGGTGTCTTTGGCTCCATGAGCCACATGCACATGTCGAGGCTGTGCGTGCCGGACACCACCATCGGGGTGAGGTTCGACCGGTTGGCGGTCTTGCGCAGCGTGGCGTCGGGGACCATCCGATTCATGAATGCTCGAGTGACCACGCTCGTCACGTCGCCGATCTGACCGTCCCGAAGTCTCTGCTTGACGGTCTGGAAACGGCGACGGAAACGCTGGGTGTACCCCATCACGGCGTCGATGCCTGCTGCCTCGATGGCGGCGAGGACACGGGCCGACTCCACAGGGTCCGTGGCAAGTGGCTTCTCGATGAACATCGGCTTGCCCAACTCGACTGCGGCCAGGATTGGATCGACATGCTCGTTCTCAGCGGTGGCGATGATCACGGCAGTGACCTCGGGGCGGGAGAGGAGCTCGTCGAGGTCAGTGGTCACGAAGTCGGCGTCGGTGTCCTCACCGAGCTGCTTGGCGGTGTCGGCGTCGATGTCACAGAGACCGATCCAGTCGACGGCCGGATGTTCCCGGGCGAGGACAGTGCGGATGCGTCCGACAGTCCCGCATCCGACGACTGCAAGCCCGATTCCCTCGGTCCTCATCGTTCGATCCCGAACAGGCGGGCAGCGTTGCCGCCGGTGATCAGATCGATGTCATCCGGATCGAGGCCACTCACTTTGTTCAACAACCCGAGAGGGTCGGTCTCGCCCATGTCATATGGGTAGTCCGTTCCCAGGAGTATGTGATCCGACCCGTACTTGTCGACCAGAAAGCCCAGCTGATCCGGCTCGAACACCATCGTGTCGAAGTAAAAGGTCGAGAGGTACTCACTTGGCGGGCGGGGCAGACCGTGCCTGACATCCTCACGAGCTTTATATGCGTGGTCGAAGCGACCCGCATAAGCCGGCAGGAATCCACCGCCATGGGCGAACACGAATTTGAGACCCGGATGACGCTCGATCACCCCGTCGAAGATGAGACGCCCGGCGCAGATCGTCTCCTCCAAAGGGTGGCCGATCGTGTTGAAGAAGTAGTGGTCGGTGAACCGACTCGGCTCGGTGAATCCGGTGGGATGGATGAACACAACCATGTCCAGTTCCTCGACGGTCGCCCAGAACGACTCGAATCGGGGATTCGATAGCTCCTCACCGTTGACGTGCGTGGCCATCTCGATCCCTCGAAATCCAAGCTCGAGCGAACAGCGCTTCAACTCCTGGATGGCCGCAGACGGGTCCTGGAGCGGGACCGAGCCGAGACCGAAGAACCTCTCGGGGTGGGCCCTGACCAACTCGGCGAGGTCGTCGTTGACCAGATGGAAAGCCTTGATCCCGAGATCGCCTTCGGCCCAATGGAACAACTGATATGGGGAGAGGCTGAGCGCCTGCACGTCGACACCCATGGCGTCCATGTCGGCAATGCGAACCTCCACCGACTCCATCTTGGGGCGGATATCCGCCAGCTGCTGCCGGTTGACCTCCTTGGTCAGCTCGTTCCCGAACTGGAAGGGCACCCGTCCCAGCCGCTCGGCTTCGGGTTTCATCATCGCCGCTGCCGGTCCGCACTCACGATGACAATGAATATCGATAACCCGGCCGGTACTCAAGTGGTTCTCCTCATATCATGCACAATATAGAATTCCCCCATCGTCGTGCTTCATCGCGTGTCGTGTGCAACCTCCCACCGTGACGGTGGGTATCTGCACACACGACTTGTGTCCTAGATGTCGTGTGCAACCTCCCACCGTGACGGTGGATCCCTGCACACACGACATCAGACGATACCGAACAGGGCCAGAGCATTGTCCCCGGCGATCATCTGACGCTGACGATGGTCGAGTCTGGCCTCGCCGAGCAGGGCGAGCGGGTCGGTGAGACCCATGTCAAAGGGATAGTCGGTGCCGAGCAGGACCCGTTCCGCTCCGAACCTGACCACGAGCTGCTCGATCAGTTCCGGGTCGAACACCGTGATGTCGTAGTAGAGATTGGCCAGATACTCCGA
>CAZRID010000376.1:0-3147 GCA_964600055.1 uncultured Acidimicrobiaceae bacterium | reverse complement strand
GCCCATCGGTGATCACCGAGACCTTGTATGTGTGCACACCAGGCAGGAGGAAAACAGCCCGGATCTCGCCGGATCGGACTACGGCTTCGTGCGCCCGCGGATGGGCGTCGAGGTGCAGGTGCAGATGCTCGCCACCTGGGGCTCGCCATCGAATCATCTCCCCAACATGCACTTCGATCACACCAGGCGAAAGCGCGTCGCGCGACACCGTGATAATGGGCTTATCGGACCCGAACGTTTCCACGGCCAGCAGCAGCAACCCGACAGCGAGCGCGCCGCTCCAGTGCACGCCAGACTGCCCGTGAACACCCTTCCGGTCGACCTTGAACATCGAACCCCCTGCTCCCGGTGCCTGGCACCCCGGGTCCCCCGCGGCCTGCGGACGAGGGCACGACAATGAGCCTCAGCCGCTCGGCAATGAGCGGGTTCCCTCGGCGTAGCCCTGTGCAGTCCGCGCCTCTATGCTTTGCCCGTTCTTGTCAATGCCCCTTGTGTCCCTTCGTCGCCGGTTCGGGGCCACCCGCCGCGGGCGATCCAGTCACCTTGATCCCATCTCGCGCAAGATCCGCATCGGTCGCCTTGAGCGCCACCGTCCCGGGAGGGTGCTGGTACCAACCGGGATCCTCGTCGTAGCTCTTCAAACGGTCCCGAACCTTGACCACCGTGAACAGCCCGCCCATCGAGATATAGTCCCCAAACGGCCCCGTGGCGCCTTTCATCGAGATGGTATTTCGGGGATAGGGCATGACTTCGGCCATCTTGCCCATGTCCATTCCGGTGTGCCCATGCGTCATGTACGCCGGCAGCAGAGGCCGAATCTTCTCGTTCAGATCCTCGGGCTTCATTCCCACCATGTTCGGGAACTCATGTCCCATCTGGTTCATGACATGATGGGTCATATGACAGTGAAATGCCCAGTCACCGGGGGCATCGGCGATGAATTCGACGTTGCGCGTCTGCCCCACCGCGACCAGGACAGTCGTCTCCGGCCACTGAGCCGAAAGCGGGATATCCTCACCATCGGTCGCGCTGGTGCGGAAGTGATAGCCGTGGATGTGTATCGGGTGGTGGTCCATGGCGCCCAGGTTGCCGAGGCGCAGTCTCACCCTATCCCCGGTCTTACAAACCAGCGGCGCGGTCGAGGGAAACACCTTGCCATTGAACGTCAGGACGTTGAAGTCGGTCGGTGTCAGGGTGTTCGGGCGAGCCGTTCCCGCTTTCACCGACCATTCACTGATCATGAGCGAGAAGTCACGGTCCACGCGATATTCCGGTGACGGGTTCCTCGGGTGAACGACGAACATGCCGATCAGCCCCATCCCCATCTGCGTCATTTCGTCGTGATGGGAATGGAACATGAAGCTTCCATACTGACGCAAGGTCCATTCGTACTTGGCCGTCTCCCCGGCCCTTATGTACGGCTGCGTCAGGCCTCCCACGCCGTCCATCCCATTGGGGAGATACAGACCATGCCAGTGCACCGAGGTGGGGATCGGCAACCGGTTCGTGACGTAGATCCGTATGCGTTCGCCCTCCACCGCCTCGATCACGGTGCTGTTCACGCGACCGTTGTATCCCCAGCAGTTTGCACGCAACCCTGAGTCAAAGGCGTGGTCGACTTCCTCGGCAATCACGTGAAAGACTTTCACCCCATCGACCACCTTGAACGGAAGAGCGGCGCCGTTCGGGACCACGACCGGTCGGTAGTGGTCTCCGGGCAACCCTGGCGACAACGGCGCTACATCGATAGGGCCTCCGCTGTAAGTCTTTTGCCAGTATGGCCGACCACCCTGAGACTTCGGCTGTGCCGCTGCCGGTTGATACTGCGCCGAGCCGCCATGACTCTTCGCATCGCCAGCCTTTGACCACGCGACGCCGCTTGCCAGCGAGGCGGCTCCAATGCCCAAGATTTGCCGCCGAGACAGCCTAGTCGCCATTCCTACCCTCCTTTGTCTTCGTCTTCACCCCCATCCCGTCAACCCGGAATCCATTCGAGATCGGTAGCCGACCGCTCGAGAGTTGCTCCAGGTCTGCCCGCGCCAACCAATACTCACGAAGGGCCTCGACGTAGGCGACGCCGGTTTCGATCTGTTGTTCACGTTCGCGCAACAGCTGGAAAATCCCGAGTTGCATCGCGTTGTATTGCAATTGTGCTTCGTTGACGATCCGCTCCTGCAACGGCAAGAGAATGTCCCGGTAGTACAGTGCCCGGTCCTGCGCCCCTTGCATCCGGTCCTGAACCGCCCGGGCTACGGCGCGGATCCGCACTGCCACCGCGTAGTATTCCTGCCGAGCCCGCCGCAGCTCCGCCACCGCCCGGCCCACCCGCGCCTGACCCTGATCGAATAGTGGGATCGGCACCGAGAACACCGGCCCGACTTTCCACCCTTCCTCTCTCTCTGCCCCGACGCCAAGATCCGTTGTGGGAATCAGCGCCGTGGCTCGGTCATAACCGAGCTGCTGGCCTGCGACGACAATGCGTTGCCTGGCATTCGAAAGATCGATGCTTCGGGTCAGTGCGGCCTGTTCGATTCCGCTTGTCTGCAGCGGTTCAGAGGGAATCTCCGGCAACCGCCCGTCGATTTCCCACTTCGTATCCTCGCCCCAGACTCCCATCAAGCTATTCAGGTGCTCTCGGCTCTGACGTGCCGAGACTTCGGCGGATCTGAGCGCCAATTTCGAGGTCTCCATCAGGACCCGGTCCCGTGCCAGATCGAGATCCGTAATGTTTCCCGCTTCATGGAGCCGCCGGCTCACCTCAAACGACGCGGTGAGCGCTTGCACGATCGAGCGGCGCAGTTCCAGCATTTGCTCGTTCGCCTGGTGCCCATAGAAGGCTCCCCGAACCTGAACCGCGAAGTCGAGTACAGCCCCGGTTACCCGGAGTTTGGCGTCCTCGAACTGGGCGGCGGCCACGCGCTTACGGAGCGGAACGTATAGAGCGTCCAGAAAGCTGATGACCACGGTGAGCTGAAGATCCGGCCGGACCCCCGACAGCGGAAACAACACGGCGGCGTCGAGGATCGGATTCCTGAAGAGTCCGGCCTGGACCAGATCGGCCTGGGCCACCCCCAGGTCGGTATAGATGGCCTGAAGGTCCCGATTGTTCAGCATCGCGATCTGTACCGCATCGTCAGCGGCCAACTT
>CAZRID010000375.1:0-3151 GCA_964600055.1 uncultured Acidimicrobiaceae bacterium | reverse complement strand
TCTGTGCCAATCCCACCCGGCAGACCCGTATCAGAACGGTGTATCCAGGCTTAGTCTGTTGACTGGAAGACAATCCACCGCTTTTGCATCGGCGCAGGGGACGAACGGAACGACTATGCGCCATTTCCGGAGGAGCGCACGCCAGGCTGGGGTCCGTACTAGCTGCGTGGACCAGACCCCAGGTGAGGAACCCACCTGCGGTCCGTATTAGCTGCGTAGACTGGACCCGGGTGGGGAACCCAGACTCAGAGGGTCAAGCCGGAGGGCGTCCATGGTGCGGTCCTTGTACCGACAGTACAAGTCGAGCCTAAGAGCGGTCACGGCCTCGGTCATCTATTCGCTGGTCGGGGCCTTCAGTGAAGCCGGCGCCCTTGCCCTGTTGATCCCTCTCGCCGGCTCAGTGATGGGTGACGGCGGTGCTGCGTTCAGAGGTGACCTTGGGCCATTTCGGATAGATGCAGGAGCGAATCGAATCCTTGTCATGATTCTCGGCCTCACCCTTCTTAGCGGAGTAGCGAAAACTGCAGCGGTCTGGCTCCGAGTGCGTGCTGTTACCCGCTGGGAAAGTATGACTCGCGCTCAACTAATCGAGGCATACCTCTCGGCGGAATACCGGTTTCAGACCTCCGTACCGCCGTCCACACTTCAAGAGTATGCGGGCGCTCACGTGGACCAAGCGGCCACGGTGCTTTCGCGCTTCGCGGGCGGTCTAAGTGCAGCCTTCAGCCTTCTGGCCCTTCTTGTAACTGCAATCGTGCTCAACCCTATAGGCGCAGGGGTGATGGGTTCACTCGGTCTGACGTTAGCGCTCCTGATGCGCCCTCTCGCCGGACGGACAAAGGCCGCAAACAGGCGTGCCTCGCAGCTCCGGATTCCGATGGGCCGCCAGGTCTCGCAGATCGTTGAACATGCAAGAAACATCAAGATCTTTGGAGGTGCCAACGCCGTTGTCGATTCGTATGTCGATTCGGTCATCGATTTTAGTGCCGCCCGGCAGCGATCTAACCTGCTGGGCTCTGTTACTCCAGTTGTTCATCAGACGGCTGGGCTGTTGTTTTTCGTCGGAGCTCTCTCGGCGTCGATTGCCATTGGTACAGGGACGGCTCCCACACTTGGCGCGGTGATGATTCTCCTGCTTCGTGGTCTCTCTTACATGCAGATTCTGAGCACCAACCAGCAGATGATCAATCAAGCTCTACCGTACGCCACGATGCTGAACCGCGAGTTCATTCAGATAGGTCAAGCCGCTGAGGAACGCGGCGATGAAGACCTCGAAGCAGTTCACCGGATCGAATTGGAAGATGTTTCGTATAGATACCTCGACGACGGGGATCTCGCGTTGACGAAGATCACATTCTCGCTCGAGCCACCGGGAATCATCGGTCTCGCCGGCCCATCCGGGAGTGGCAAGTCCACGCTCGCTCACCTGATTCTGGGTCTCCTTCGACCGACAGCGGGAGAGGTTCTCATAAATAGCCTTCCCATCCAGCGGTTCAGTCGTCCGAGCTGGGTGAGAAACGTGGCGTTGGTTCCTCAGGACCTGCAGCTGATCGACGGTACGGTAGGAGAGAACATCGCCTTTTTCCGTGAGGTTCGTGATGCAGAGGTCCGCTGGGCCGCCCAATCGGTCGGTCTTGATGACTTCATCTCAACATTGCCGAATGCATATCAAACCGAATTGGGAACGACAGTCCACGAGTTGTCCGGCGGTCAGCGACAGCGCCTTGGCATCGCCCGTGCACTCGTAGGACGGCCAACCCTACTCATACTCGATGAACCCACCAGCGCTCTTGATGCTGAGACCGAAGCTTGGTTACAAGAGGCGCTCCGGTCATATTCGAGGTCTGCACTCGTCGTGATCATCACCCACCGGGCAAGTACGCTCTCAATCTGTGATGTTGTCATCGAACTCGACAACGGGCGCCTGGTCAACTTTGGTGGCCAACGGAAACGCGAGGAGAAGTCTGCTCCGACGGTCGGAGAATGGGCTCCCAATTCACCCCCCTTGTGAGATCGTCGGTCCGAAACAGATTTCGGGCACAGCATGACCCGGTTCCCATTTAGCTAGCGGACGAAACCGTGGCTCCCTCCGTTGCCGTGAAGATTTGCCCTGTCGTCACAAGTATGCGGTACCTGCCTAACGCGAACGGACGCTGAACCTGAAGGGGAGTAGTCAAGCTGCTGGTCGATGGTGCCCGCCACAGAGTTGATGCCGAGCGCGTGGACACTTACAAAAGGCCAAAGTTGCCATGTCCGGTGATGCACCGCGTCGGACCCGGGCAACTGAGCTATGACAAACAGTCGGCATCCTACGTTTCTCTAAACCCAGAATTGGGACAAACCGTTCATAAAAAAGATTCATCCACTCGCCGGGCCATCAGGCCACGAGCCTCCATTTGTCGCCGGGTTTTGAAGCCAGTCGGGGACCTCCGCGCCAGAGTCTCTGACCATGCGCCGTATGACCTCCATCTCCGGGGCGAGGCTGTTGCGAAGGTCCCGCTCCACCCCGTCCTCGAGGTGTAGGACCTCTTCCGTGATTTCAGATGAAACCAATGCTTGATCTTCTGGCGCATGTTCAGTGGCATCCAGTTTCGGACACCCGTCCTATGGATCACTCCCGCCAGCGTGAACCCGAGGTCGCTCAGGCATTTTTTTCCAGCTCCAATGTTGAGCACCTGATCTGTGGCTACCTGTGCGGTCGGGTCGACACCAATATGACGAAAGGACCGGGCAAGGAGGGCGTCGGGATCGGCGCGGAGTTCGTCGGTCGTGAGCACAAGGATCTGCTCTTCATTGAAGAGTTCGAGGTAGGGCTCAAGCCTGTCGGCCGTAGTCGGAGATGGCGAGATAGGCAGGGTTTCGGACGATCGCCTCTGAGAACGAGCGAGCCCGCGCCTGATGCTTCTCGGCTCGGTGAACGAACATCGACCGCATCCGTTCAATAGGATCCCTAACGAGATAAAGGAGCCGGACGTCGGGGATAGTCTGCCGGATCCTCTCCGGCGCTCCGACGAATTCGGGGACCATCGTGTACATAACCGAGGCTTCACCTGCGACGAGTACGTCGGTCGGGAACAGTGAAGTGTACCAGTCAAACCCGCGATCCCAGTTACCGGGATCGGCGAAGAAATTAGGTTCCTTCGGTTTGCTC
>CAZRID010000374.1:0-3172 GCA_964600055.1 uncultured Acidimicrobiaceae bacterium | reverse complement strand
GGTCCGTTTGACGAGCAACCCAATTACGGGGCTACGGCACCGTCGTGGTCGTGGCCGTGGCCGGTTCCTGGAACTCGCCGACGAACGCCACCACCTGGGCAGATCCTTCGAGACTCGATCCGGCCGGCGGGTTGGTCTCGATGATCCTGTCCACCAGATCTTGGTTGGGGGTGCCGACCTTCTGTTGGGTCAGGGTGATCTTCAGCCCGGTGTCCAACTCGAATTCCCTGATGACATCGAGCGCCTCTTCGACGGTCAACCCCGCCAGATCCGGGAGGTCTCCGACGGGGATCTCTCCTGTGGATACCCAGATAGTCACGAACGCGCCCTGTCTCACGGTCGCACCGCCCTCGACGGACTGGTTGATCACGGTGCCCTTGGGTTCGAGGGACGCGATCTCGACCACGGAGGCGTTCAGCTTGGCCTCCGCGAGCCGGGACTTGGCCTCGCTCACAGTGAGCCCAACCACCGAGGGGACGGTTGTCTTTGGTGGCACCAGGTACTTCTCGATGTTCTCCGGCTCCGGCGGGAATTGGGTGACCGGAAGGCCCGCATGGACATAGGACATGAATTCGGCCCAAATCGGAGCCGGCACCGAGCCGCCGAACACTCTCGCGTAGTTCTGACCGTTGATCACGACATTGGTCAGCGGGACCTGTTGCGCCTCGTATCCGACCCAGACCGCGGTGCTGTACTCGGGCGTGTAACCGACAAACCAGGCGTCCAGATAGCTCTGATGGGTCCCCGTCTTCCCACCTTGGGGGATGCCGATGTTCGCCCGGGGAGCCGTTCCAGAAACCGGAACCACGCTCAGGGCCCTGTGTGCGGCTGCGAAGATCGCCGGGTCGGCAACCTGGGTCGTCTCGGGCTCGTGCTCGTAGATTGTCTCACCGGCGCTATTCACGATCTTGGCCACGACGTAGTCGTCGGCGTGGAGGCCATTGGTTGCGAAGTTGGAGAAGGCATTGGCCATCTCCT
This sequence comes from uncultured Acidimicrobiaceae bacterium, assembly GCA_964600055.1. Classification (GTDB taxonomy): domain Bacteria; phylum Actinomycetota; class Acidimicrobiia; order Spongiisociales; family ZC4RG35; genus JARDZU01. The sequence goes on along the minus strand of CAZRID010000374.1, from coordinate 2,194 downwards.
TGGTGCTCACCGCCGAGCTACCGAGCACGATGGAAAGCACCGGGTCGAGCGCCGACTCGTCGACACCCATCCGCTTGGCTACGTCGACGATCTTCTCAGGCCCTACGGCCACCGACAGTTGGGCATAAACGGCGTTCACCGAGTTGTACGTGGCCGAAGCGAGGTCAATGACTCCGAAGGAGGCGCCTGCGTTGCTCACCGTCCAGATATTCGAGCCGTTGGGTGAGCAGACGAAGGGGCACTCGATCTTGATCGGGCTCTTGCCGCTGAAGGTGTGACCCATGGTGTACCCGTTCTCCAGGGCCGCCACCAACCCAAAAGGCTTGAAGGACGAGCCCGGATTGCGTCTGCCCTGGACTGCCAGGTCGAACTGGGAGAACTCAAACGGCAGCCCCGACGCCATCACCTTCACCGCACCGGTCCAGTTGTCGACCATGGTCATGGCGCCGGTTGGCGAGCAGGAGTGGGTCTCGGCGTATTTGGCGAGGAAGTCGTCGGTCTCGCCGGGGAGTATGTCCGTGCATAGTTGGAGATTCTGCTCATACGGGGGCAGCGGAAGCCAGGAGGAGAGGATCTCGTTGGCCTTGTTCTGCAACTCGAGATCGATGGTGGTGAAGACCTGAAGGCCGCCGCCGCCCTCACAGGCGACATCGTCGGCCGGGCACCCGAAAACCGCCTTCTTGCGGTCCTCAGGAGTCGCGCCCAGGAAATCGAATCGTGGGTCGTTGAGCAGCTCCCGCTTGACCTCGGCGACGACGTGGTTGGCCTGTCCGCGGCGAAGCGGTGCATCGATGACGCCCAGCGGCTGGTTGACGGCTGTGTTTGCTTGCGCCTCGGTGATCCAGCCGTTCTCCTGCATCTCCCGGATCACCTCGTCGCGCCGCTCCAACGTGAGCTCGGGGCGGCGGCGCGGGTTGTACAGCGAGGGGTTTCGGACCAGGACGGCGAGTGTCGCTGCCTCGTCGACCTCGAGCTGGTCCAGCTCCTTGCCGAAGAACTCCTCGGCGGCCGTCTTGACCCCATACGCTCCGGCCCCGAAGTAGACCGAGTTCATGTAGTGCTCGAGGATCCGTTCCTTGGGGAACCGCCGTTCGACCTCAGCCGACACGAACGCCTCGGTGATCTTGCGTTGAAGCGTGACTTCGGAGCCCACGAAGGCCTGCTTGACCACCTGCTGGGTGATGGTCGATCCACCCCGAGTCCTGTCGGTGAGCAGGTTGTCGATCGCAGCCGAGACGATGGCGGAAAAGTCGATTCCCTCGTGCTCGAAGAATTCGGAGTCTTCGGCGGCGAGGATGGCGAAGGAGACCGTTTCCGGCACGGCATCGTAGGGCACGGGCTCCGAGTTACGCCCGTCGTGAAGCTCCGCCAGCACCTCTCCAGACTCGGCATAGATGCGGCTGACCCGGCTCAGGTCGGGAAGAGTCAGCTCCATCGACCTCGTGTCGGGCACCCATTCGTTTTGGACCTCCTCGAAGGTCCCGTAGGCCGAGTTTGCCCCCAGGAACGCGAAAAGACCCACCCAACCCGAAAGGAGGAGGGAGATCGAAAGCAGCGTTGCGAGCGCGCCGAACCATCGGCCGCGCCGTTCCCGCGCCTCTATTTGGTGGATGAGGGCTTTCCTGGCCATTGAAAGGAGAGGACGTCGTGGATGTCCTGGAAGTTCCCGATCTACGATCGTCGGGGACGATGCCAGGATACCCCTGATATGGAAGAAAACCGTCGCACCACCAGCGACATAGAGATCCAGGTCGTCCACGACCAGCCCGGCGACCCCGACGCGATCGGTAGCCCAGGGGAGTACCCATTCACCAGAGGGCCCTATCCGACCATGTATCGGGGCCGTCTCTGGACCATGCGCCAGTACGCAGGATTTGGCACCGCCGAGCAGACCAACCGTCGGTTCCGGGACCTTCTAGACGCGGGTCAGACCGGGCTCAGCGTTGCTTTCGACCTGCCAACCCAGATGGGTCTCGACTCCGATCAGCCGCTCGCCGCCGGGGAAGTGGGCAAGGTCGGGGTTGCGATCGACACCCTCGACGACATGAGAAAGCTTCTCGCCCAGATCCCCCTGGATCAGGTGTCGACCTCGATGACGATCAACGCCACGGCGCCCATCCTTCTTCTCCTCTATCAACTCGTGGCGGAGGAGCAGGGGGTGGACCCGAAACAGCTCAGGGGCACGATCCAGAAC
>CAZRID010000373.1:0-3185 GCA_964600055.1 uncultured Acidimicrobiaceae bacterium | reverse complement strand
GGGCACGAGCGATGGTATTGGGGCGATAGCCGAGCCGGCGGGCGACATCACGTATGCGATCCTCTGTGTCCTGAGTGATCCGGCCTGCCGCTGCCTGATCGTTGAGGACCCGCGACACCGTGGACACGTGCACCCCGGCCTCCCGGGCTACATCGCGAAGCGTTGGCGGTTTCGTGGCCGAGCTCCCGGCCCTTTCGCTTGATGAGCTCACCTCGAGCCGAGGGTAACCGGTGGCCCTGAGGTCCGGCGCTCAGCGTCCCTCGGTGCGAGGATCGAGCACGTCACGCAATCCGTCGCCCACCAGGTTGAACGAGAGAGCCCACAGAAACACCATCAGGCCGGGGAATGTCGACGTCCACCACCGCCCGGCGACGATGTCGGCCTGACCTTCACTGACCAAGGTGCCCCACTCCGCCTGACCCGCCACCGCGAGTCCGATGAAGGCCAGAGTGGCCCCGAGCAACACTGCATGGCCCATGTCGAGGGTGGCCTGGACCGCCACCGGAGTGAGCGAGTTGGGCAGGATGTCCTTTCGGATGATCCCCAACCTCGAGTCGCCGATGGCGCGCGCCGCGTCGACGTAGTCCTCCTCCCTCACCTGCAGGATCTGACTTCGGATGATCCGGGCGTAGCGCGCCCACATGATCACGGCCAGGGCAACGACGATGTTGATGAAAGACGGGCCGAGGATCGAAGCGATCGCCAGCGGGAAGATCAGCGTGGGGATGGCGAGGAAGATGTCGACGATACGCATCATGAAGGCGTCGACCTTGCCGCCCACGATGCCCGCCGTGCTCCCCACGATCAGCCCGATGAGCACCGCACCGCCCACGACGAGGATGGACAGCACCAAGGAGAGACGGGCCCCCCACACCACTCCGTAAAGGACGTCCCCGCCCAACCGGGTCGTGCCCAGGGGATGTCCCTCCGTCCCCGGCGGCACGGCCACCGCGCTCAGGTCCCTCGGCATCTGGTAGGCGTCGCGTGGGTTCTCCGGGACCAGGAGTGGGGCGAATATGGCCATGCCCAGCATGAGAACGATTAGGATGGCCCCGACGGAGGTGCTGCCCCTGCTGAACACCTCTCGTGTCGTCGCCATGAGCCGACGGATCTTGACGGCCGCGGGGGATTCCCGCTGCACACGTGGTGTTATCTCGGCGGTCTCGGCGCGGACTGCATGGAACCACATGGCTATGCCCGCCTCAGAACGACCCGACGGTCGAGGTAGCCATAGAGGACGTCGACCCCGAGGTTGATCATCAGGAAGAGGATGCTGGTGAAGATGACGAAGGCGAGCGTGGTCGCCTGATCCCCGCTGAGGACGGAATCGGCCATCCAGCTGCCCAGGCCCGGCCAGCCGAAGATGGTCTCCACCACCACCGTTCCCTCGAACATGATCCCGATCGAGAGCCCTATCACCGTTATGGTGGGGATGAAGGCGTTGCGCCGGGCATGACGACGGACGACCAGACGCTCGGGGAGACCGCGGGCACGCGCCGCGTCCACGTAGTCCCGACCCATCTCCTCGAGGAGCGAAGAGCGCATCATTCTGGTCACGATGCCGACCGCGGCGTATCCGAGGGTGACCGCGGGCAGTACCAGGTGCCACAGAGCATCCCCAAGGGCCCGGAGGTTCCCGGCAAGTATGGAGTCGATCGTGTACAACCCGGTGGGGTGGGCGATGCTGGCCCACAGGTCGGGATCGGATCTCCCGTGTGGGAACCATCCCAGGTATGACCAGAAAATTATCAGGAGCACGATCCCTAGCCAGAAAGAGGGCATGCTGGCCCCTCCCACGGCGAAGACACTGGTGAGTTGATCTCCCGCTCGATTGCGGCGTCGAGCGGCAAACGTGCCGAGACCTATCCCCAGTGTGACCGCCCAGAAGGCGGCGGCCAACCCAAGTTCGAAGGAGGCGGCGATCTTCTTCGGGAACACGTCGATGACCGGCGCCGCCGCCACGGCCGACCAGCCGAGGTCACCCCTGAACACCCCACCCAGCCACGCCAGATATTGCATCGGTACCGGCTCGTCGAGGTTGAACCGCTCCTCGAGAGCAGCGATCTCCTCGGCGGTCATGCCCGGTTCCAGGTAGGGCCCGATCGTGGTTCCTCCCAGGCGGGTCAGGCCGAACACGAGGATGCTCACCGCCAGGATCACGAAAGGCATTGCCAAAAGCCTTCGCCCTATGTACCTATGCAATCTTCAACTCCCACGAGCGAGTCTACGTGTGCCCGTTCGATATCCGCCCCGCTTCATGACTCCTCTCCGAGAGCACCGCACGGACGGTTGTTCCCTCCGTGCGGCGCCGCTATCTCTCACGGCAACTCCGGTGCCCCTCAAAGCGACGTTGAGCGACAGACCACTAGCTCACTTGTCGTATATGGCCCAATACTGCGATGGCCGCGGCCACATCGGGTTCTCGACATGATTCGTAACCCAGTCGCCTGAGGCGGACGGTGCGCCCTCGTTGGCGGGCATGACCCACATCGCTTCCTCATACAGGGCGGTCTGGATCTCCGAAAGGATCTCCAGACGCGCAGCCTCGTCCAGGGTCGTCCGCGCCGACTGGATCAACTGGTCGATGGCTTCGGGATCCGAGTACCCGTCGACGAAGCTGTTGACTGCCCCGTACCGACCGTCCGACACAGCGCTGTCGAACAGGTAGGCGTCGGGAGTGCTGTATTGCGAGCTGGTGTACGACCACATCGCGATGGGCAACGGATCTGTGGCCAGAATCTCGTCGAACTGTGCCTCAGGCACCGCCAATACGTTCACCGTGAAGTTGGGGTTCAGTGCCTCGACGCTGTCCTTGAGGGTCAGGGCAGCGCCAGTGAACCCTTCATGGGTTTGGTCGCTGGCGATCGAGATCGTGAATCCCTCGTCCCAGTAACCGGTTTCAGTGAAGAGCTGTTCCGCCATCTCGGGATCGGTGGGGAAGACCGGCGCGTCTGGGTCGAAGCCATACATCTCTGCGGGAAGGACGAAGCTGCCCCGGCCACCGAGGCCACCCAGGATTCCGTCGATGTAGCCCTGATAGTCGAAGGCGTAGTTGAACGCCTGCCTCACCCGCACGTCCTGGAAGAAGTCCAGCGGGATGGTGTCGCCATCGGGCAGCACACCCTCGGCAATGTTCATGTTCATGCCGATCTGGAGCACCTGGAGGTCGAGGATGCTGGTGTCGA
>CAZRID010000372.1:0-3185 GCA_964600055.1 uncultured Acidimicrobiaceae bacterium | reverse complement strand
ATCGCGCGAGAGGGTGCGATGGGACCGTCAAGAACACGAAATGACGCGAACCAAGAATGGCCCCTGACCAGGCCTTTCGCGCGTGTCCCCAGGTCGGGCGATACCCCGGACTCGGGCTCATACCCGAAGGTAGCGGTTCAAATTCCGCCCCCGCTACGAACGAAGGCCCTGGTCAGACGGTTGTCTGACCAGGGCTTCTACCGTGGTCAGGCCGGTGGAAACAGCCGGGGCGACTGGCGATCTTGCAGAGGATTTTGGGCAACATCAAAGGACCTTCGGACGGCGATTGGCCACGGTGGGCGCAATGAAGGCGCCAGCCACTGTCAGGCCCATCAGGAATATGAGACCTGCCACATCCGGCGTTTCCAAATATCGCTGGCCGTAGGCGCCAAAAGTGGTCGTGATAAGCGTCATTGTTTCGACCTAAAGGAGGTGTCGGCGCAGCGCAACGCAAATGTCACCCCAGGCGTCAGGACCATTGGAGTCGGCCTGCGTTCGAAAATGTCACCTGACGAGGAAGGGCAGGTCAGGGGTCCTGTGGTCCCCTGACAGCGGTCTCCGTTCCAGTCTCGGTGTCGGGGTTCAGTCGTCACCTTGACTTCCTCATGGGACCGCAGAGGGCGTTAGGCCCTCCAGCTTGAGCTACGCGGATGCCGGGAGGGCCGGGGCGAGTTTGGCCAAGCCCTCAGGCCGGAAGCCTCTCACCACCAGGTACACGCCGAGCGAGAACTCCCAGATCGCGATCGGGAGAGCGCCGATCGCCGTAAATGCGGAGGTTCGATCCCAGAGGTCGAAGAGGACGCCGAACTGGGCGGCGAGGAGAAGGGGTGCTCCTATCAACCCGAGCATGGGAAGAACTCGCGGCACCAGGCGCGACCGGTACATGAGTGAGCCAAGCAGCAAGGCGTTCACCACGGGGATGATGCTCTGTCCGAGTAAGAACATCCAGTCGTACATGCCGACCAGCGCCTGGCTGGTGACCAAACCGTCGGCTCCTACTCCGGCCTGCCGCAAGGTCACGATCGTCAGGAGGCTGGCGATGCCGACGAAGATGGCGGCGGCTTCTAGGACCCGGGCTCCGACGAAGCCGAGCGCGGCCGCTTGGTTCTGCCTCTTCACCACCCGGTACAGGACGACGGCGGTGCCGATGCCGGCGAGAGCCACGATGATCTCCAGGATGCCGCCAATGAGCACGGCCGTGTCTGGGCCGGCGCCAACTATGTAGTCGGCCTCGCGCACCCGGGTGTAGAGAAGGAGGGTTGGGATCGAGACAAAGGTGAGCAGGTAGAACACGCCTGCGACAAACGCGGTCTTCCTAAGTGAGTCCATCGGGACTCGTGCCGTTGCTTTGGTCTGGGCCATGGCGGTCAAGGCCTCGTTGTGTGAGTTGGCGGGGCCGGGGACTATACGCAGTCACCGCGAACGCTGCCCCGTCGACACCAAACCGCGCCCCTTAGCTATCAGCTGTGGGGTGGGCGCCTCGGAGATCATGTCGCTGTTTCATGGCAGGTGAACGGTTGGTGGGAGTGCTGTAGCTGTGACCACGAAAGGTATGGCTGTCGTGATGAAGGAGCTACTCGTCACCGACGGACGCCTTGGATCAGTCGGCCCAAGCGGGGCGCAAGTAGCTCGGGATCGGTGCCGGGAGTGCTCCTAGAATCTGACTATGCGATTCACCGCCGCCGTCTCCCACGAAGATCCCTGGTATGTGGCGCGCTGCCTGGAGGTGGAGGTGACCAGCCAGGGGGAGAGCTTCGATGATGCTCTCACGAACCTGCGTGAGGCCCTCGAGCTGTATTTCGAGGATCAGCCGTTCCCGGAAGGGATAGAGCCCCCGGTCATCGCCCCGGTCGACATTCCGGCGTGAGTCCGGCCCTGCCGGTCGTTTCTGGAAGACAGGCTATCCGGGCGCTGGGCAAAGCCGGTTTCGTCGAGGTCAGCCGGAAGGGGAGTCATGTCAAGCTCCGCAGTGACGCCGGTCGAACGGTGATCGTGCCGGACCATCGAGAGCTGGCTCGTGGGACGCTCGCCTCCACACTTCGACAGGCCGGGCTGTCGGTCGATCAGTTCGTCGACCTGCTGTGAGAACACGTCGCGAGCAGGCCCATCGCAGCGATGCCCATCGCGGGAGAGGGTGCGATGGAAGGGGAAAGTACGCGAAATGATGAGAAGCGAAAACCGCCTCTGAGCAGGCAGTTCGCGCGTTGTCCCAGTTCAGGGGCCTGGCCGCATTCGGGCTCATAACCCGAAGGTCGCGGGTTCAAATCCCGTCCCCGCTACCACCAGAAACCCAGGCACCTGCCTGGGTTTCTGACTAGTAGAGCTCAACGTTCTCCGCGCCGACAGACGGTTCTGATGACGACCTGATGACAGACGGGGCAAAAACTGACGACTGTGAGAGTCTACGGCCGATCCAGAACGCGTGGCCATGGCTAGGTTCGCTTATTCGAGTTCGACCTCGACGGGAACCTCAACGACGGCCTCTAGCTGCGCCTCGAGTTCCGCGAAGAGTTCGGCTTCTCCAATCGATCGCCACAGTGCCAAGGCGAGAGCATACGACTGGGTGGAACTCTCGTCATCCCAACGATTCAGATTCCGCACCACCAGATAGCAGGGCAGATCGGAATCCTGCCAGCGCTGGGCCGCAATGTGGTGCTGTTGCAGTCGACGAGGTCGTGATTTTGGATGCGTTACGGAGCGGTGGGTTGGATGTGGTGAGGCGTGGCTCCTCATCCGGTAGTGGAGGTTGGTGGAGTTTCTTTCGGCCAGGTCCAGGCGTAGTAGACGATGGGCGCGAGCAGTGCGACCTCGATGGCGCTGCCGAGGATGTAGTAGTTCCACTCGCCGATCGCGGCGGCGATGATGGTGAGCGCATACATGGTGCTCAGCGCGATGTTGGCGATTCGGTTGACTCGTGGTCGCAGGATGAGTGCGCCGAACACCATCAGACTGGGGATGACGACATAGACGGTGGTCCCCAAGAGGAACGACTGGTTGACGGTGAACCCGCCGATCTCGCCAGCCTCGATGTCGGCCCGGAAGTCGGGTCGGTAGAGGCTGAAGAGGTCGACGTAGGCGAAGACGAACAGCATTGACGTCCAGAGCGCCGAGATCTTGATCCTCACGTTCACGATGGACGGTTCGAACTTCGTTTCGGCGGTCATTGTTTCTCTCCTCGTCGGGGA
>CAZRID010000371.1:0-3187 GCA_964600055.1 uncultured Acidimicrobiaceae bacterium | reverse complement strand
AGGCCGGTCCAGGTCATGTTGCTCCCGCTGAACTGGATGGCATTGGTGCTGCAGCTAGGCGGAGTCTCTGCGTTGGAGAACAGGATCAGAGGTGAATATGCCCCCGGAGTCAGCGGTGCGTACCCGGTGATGCTGGCGTCGCCGATGATGACGATCTGACCCTCGGCGACAAAGGTCACCGTCACTCCGGGCGCCGTGCTGACACCCTTGAGCTCGATTGCATTGTTGCCGGTCTTCGGTGAGTAATAAATGCCCGATTGGGTTATCACCATGTTGGCGTTGTTACCCGTGGCATGCCCGTTGCTTGTCATCCAGTTGTTGTCGATGGCGGTGCTCGGAGCCGAAAAGAAGTAGGTGCCGGGATTGGCCGCTTGACGGGGGCCGCCGGGCCGGAACTCGGCTATGTCGAGGTCGAGCGGGTAGACCTTTGGTGAGCCAAAGAACTGCTCGGCCGTGACTCCGGCGTTGGATTGGAAGTTTCCCCGGTACTCGACGGTGCCGATGACGGTGGTGTTCGGACCGTTGATCTTGAGGTCGCCGTTGGAGAAGATCCCACCATTGATGGTCTTGGTCGACCCGGTCAGGTCGAGCTCGATAGCCCCGCCCGAAGGGCATGAATCGGCGCCGGCAAAGATGGCATAGCCTCCCAGGAAATCCTCCTTCTCACAGGTGGCCACTCCTTGCGAGACCACGGTCAACGTCTCGGCACCCACACCCGGCGCAGCGAAGGTGGTGTCGTTGACCTGCTGGATGATCACCTCGTACTCGGCGGTGCCAAGGGCGTTGACGGTCACCACCACATCGGGATCGGTGTCGTCGTAGCCGTTCTGGGCGGCGACGGCAAGAGCCGACCCCACCGGATCCGGGGCACCGGCGTCGCGGGGATTGCACTCCTCCCAGGCGGCGGCCAGGGCTGCATTGTCGGCTGCGTTCTGCGTCCCTCGTCGCTGATCGAATCCCAGCCCTCCGTCGATGGCGAGGGCGGCAAAACCGACCAGGAGCACGAGGGAGACGGCCACTAGGATTGCGGCGGCACCCTTCTCGTCTCGGACCCGTGTCGGCATCTCTTTGTTCCACATCGTCATTTGGCGTCTTCGGCTGTAGTCCTCATCGTCATGGTGCGGGTGCGGGTAAGACCGTGGCGTCGGCGGGGCAGGAGTCAAAGAAGCGGTCGGCCTCGGCGCTGGGGCTGAGGGTGATCGTTCCGCCGAGGGCGTCGCCCACAATCGGGGTGATCATGTCGACGTCGTGGCTGAGTTCGACCCGGATCCGCGACCCGTCGAGGAGGTCGCGCGGATCAGGCCCGCAGTACACGTTGACGGTGGTGGCGGCCGTGTTCAGGTCGGGTGAGGACACCGCGGCTCGCACCCTGGCCTCGACGTCAGCGGCGGTGGCGTCAGGGGTGTAGGCAAAGTAAGAGGCGCCGTCCTGGACTGCGTCGCGGACCGAGATGTTGGCGACGATGGCCCGGCCCACGTCGACGATGCCGAGGAGCAGGACGAGAAGGAACATGGTAACAAAAGCCATCTCCACGGCGGCGGCTCCCCGGTCGAACCGACGAGGCCTATTCACCGACGACACCCTTGAAAATGGAGCGGGTTTGGCTCGAGGTGAGGTCGATCCCGTCGAGGAAAGATGATGTGACGGGGACTATGGCGTTGAATGTGCCCGCCACCTCGACGGTGATGCTGAAACCGTTGTCGATATCGACGGACCCGGTTGGGAAGGGGAAGGGAAGCGGACTGGCGGGGTCACAGTCGGCGACGGGCATTCCGCTGAGGTCACCGAAGGTGATGGAGACATCACCCGTAGACAGGCTCATGCCAACGACCTTGCCCAGAGCAGCGTCGGCGATCGCAGCGCAATCGAGGTAGTTGGGACCATTGACGCCGTCGCTGTCCCCGACCGTGGTGGCGTACCGGGCACCCTCGCGGGCCGCGGTCCACACCGTGGTGAACCCATGCGCCACGCGGGCGAACTCGATGACTCCGAAGAGCAGGAGCAAGAGAAGTGGCGCAACCAGGGCGAATTCGACCAGGCTGGCCCCACCATCCTTAGCCCCACCCCTCCGGGCAGCGCCGACTACGACTCCCACAGACTTCACACCCCCGTTATCGGCAAGTTCGGGAGAATGGTTACGCAGATCTGTTGATCGGACGATTGTTTGCTCAGCCCCGGCAAACAGTGCCGATACTCAACTCAGATTTGTATAACCGTCGCCGGGGGTAAAACAGACGGTGGCGACCCGGCACAGAACTTTGAAGAAATCAGGACCGATCTCGTGATGAGTTCCCGTCGACACAACTCATGACCCTGGGAGATGCCTTTGACGCGGCCCTGAAGGCGGCTAAGGAAGGCGCCGACTGGGCGTGGGCCGCCCTGTACCGAGACCTGGCCGGCCCGGTCACCGGATATCTGGCCAGTCGTGGGGCCAGAGAGGCCGAAGACCTGGCCGCGGAGACGTTTCTCCAGGTCGCACGAAATATCCACACCTTCCATGGCGATGAGTCGGCGTTTCGATCCTGGGTGTTCGTTATCACCCACCGTCGCCTGATCGATGCGCGCAGGGCCCATGGTCGGCGACCCGATCTGGTCGCTCTGCCCGACGATGAGACACAGCCTGGCGGAGATGTGGAGGTCGAGGCAGTCGACCAGCTGGTCACGGCCGAGTTGAGGGAGGCCTTCGAGAAGTTGACCGAAGACCAGCGCGACGTGCTGGCGCTGCGGATCATCGCCAATCTGACAGTCGAGGAGACAGCCAACGTCGTCGGGAAGAGGATCGGCGCCGTCAAAGCAGTGCAACGCAGAGGACTGCTCGCCTTGAGAGGACATCTCGACCTGGAGCGCGTAACCCGATGAGACGTCGCAGCGATTACGAGAACGAGATGTTCCGAGCAACGATCGCAGATCGGGCAATCGAACAACTGCTGTCTGGTGTTCCTACGGAGAATGAGGAGCTCAACGGCCTGGTTCCTTTCGTGCACATGATGCGTGCACAGGGGATGCACTCGCATTCGGACGCCGCGATCGACCGCTTTGCCGCGGAGGCAGCCGCAATCGTCGCAGCCCGCCGATCGACGCTGGTCGCAGAGCCAGAGTCGCGATCCAGGCCCGCTCCCCCGCGCTGGTTCAGGCCCCAGATTGCCGCTGCTTTGGCAACGGTCCTGGTCATCACCGGCATGACCGG
>CAZRID010000370.1:0-3201 GCA_964600055.1 uncultured Acidimicrobiaceae bacterium | reverse complement strand
CGGAGTGGTTCATGTTTCTCCCCCCGGAGGGGGGAGTACGGCGGAGCCGGGAGGGGGGTTCTGAGGGGCCTGGCGTGGGAATACCCCCTACGTCGTCTGCGGCGGGCAACTCCCCCAACGCGCGCTTCGCTCGCATGACGGGGCGGTAGCTCCGGCGGACCGGCGTCTGTTTGCCCGAGGCTGTGAAGACGCGGAGGCCTGTGGCTCGCTCAGACTGAGGGTGGGTCTCAGGCAAAGTCGGCCGGCACCAGGCTGGAAGCGCTTTCGACCATCGTGCGCAATTAATCCCCAGTTTTGGTTGACAACATCTAACAATCGGGCGTATGGTTGAGAGCGCTCTCAGGAATCTGAGGGCACATGGGACTGAGGAGGAGCCGGGACGTGGCGAGAACGCTCGATGATCTGGCCGAATTGAGTGGGGTGTCGCGCGCCACGGTGTCACGGGTCATCAACGGTGGCCCGGTCTCCGAGGAGACCCGTCTCAAGGTCCTCGAGGTCCTCGAGAATCACGATTACCGACCGAACCTCGCCGCCCGCTCCCTCGCCTCGGGGCGAACCGGGGTCATCGGGGTCGTAATGCACGTCGACCCGCCGCTTCTCTTCGAGGACCCGTACTTCGCCACCCTGCTTCATGGCCTGAGCGATGTCCTCTCCGAGCAGGCAGCGGGGATGATGCTGTGGCTCGGGAATCGGAGCAAGGAGGAGACCCTCGACCGGATCCTGGGCATGGGTCTGCTCGACGGGGTGGTGGTCACCGCGGACATGCTCGACGACCCGTTGGTCGACGGGCTCCTCGTCTCTGAGCTCCCCACGATCCTCATCGGGCATAGACGCACCGATCTCGACGCGAGTTATGTCGACGTCGACAACATCAACGCCGCCGGCATCATCACCCGCCATCTCATCGACCTCGGCCGGACCCGTATCGGGCACATCACCGGTCGACGGGGCACCGTCGCCGCCGAGGACCGGCTTCAGGGCTATCTCAAGGCTATGCGCCGGGCGGGGCTCAGCACCGAGGGACTCGTGGCCGAAGGTGACTTCAACCAGCCGTCAGGGGCGACCGGCGCAAAGCAGCTGCTCGACGCCGGTGTCGACGCAATCTTTGCCGCCAACGACGCCACCGCCAGCGGAGCTCTCGACGAGATTCGGGCACGTCGTCTCACCGTTCCTGACGACGTAGCACTGGCCGGCTTCGACGACCTGGCATTCGCTTCCGAGCTCGACCCTCCCCTCACCACGATCCGGCAGGGGGTTCATGCCCAGGGCAGCGAAGCCGCCAGGGCACTTTTCGGGCTCTTGGACGACCCCGGGTCCCCCCGGCGAATTCTTCTTCCGACCGAGTTGGTGATCCGTCAGTCGACGGCTGGAGGCTCATCGCAGTAACCGAAAGAGGTAACGCCCATCCCCCCGGGGCGGGCCCGTTGTCCGGGACAGCCCGGCCGATGCAAATCACGGGGCGAAGGAGGAGAAGGAAAACGATGAAACGATGGAAGAGCGTCGCCGTAGTGGTGGCTCTGATGATGATCATCGCCGCTTGCGGCGGCGATAGTGGTTCAGAGACATCCACCACTGCCGGCGACACCGTTGGCACGGAAGCACCAACAACGACGTCGGGCGACACTGCTGAGGAGCCGTCCGGCGACAAGACACAGATTAGATGGTTCGTCGGGCTTGGCACAGGTGCTCAGCCGGAACAGACCGCGGCGCAAGAAGCCGTGGTTGAGGAATTCAATGCGTCGCAGGATGAGATCGAGCTGGTCGTCGAGTTTGTGGAGAACGAGGTCTCGAAGGAGACTCTCGCCACCCAGATCTCGGCCGGGAACGCCCCGGACATCGTCGGGCCGGTGGGTCGTGACGGAGCCAACGCCTTTGCCGGCCTGTATCTCGACATCGAGCCCCTGATCGAGTCGAGCGGATTCGACACGTCGATCTGGTCCGAAGCGGCGGTGGAGAACTTCCGGGAGCCAGACGGCACCCTCGCCGGTTTGCCTTTTGCGTCCTACCCGTCGTTTATCTACTACAACCGAGCCCTGTTCGACGAAGCAGGCCTGCCCTACCCTCCACAGGAGTACGGGGTCGACGGTACTTCTGTCTACGGCGAGGGCAGCGAGTACGAAGGGACGTGGGACTTCGACAAGGTGGCCGAGATCGCGCAGATCTTGACCGTTGACGCCAACGGCAACGATGCCACCAGCCCGGACTTCGACGTCGCCAACAGGGTCCAGTGGGGATTCGTCTGGCAGTTCACCGATCGCCTGTTCCAGCAGGGGTCGTTCTGGGGCGCCGGCGTCCCGAGGGCGGATGACGGCAGCGCCGACTTCCCCGACGCGTGGACGGACGAGTGGGCCTGGTACTACGACGCTGTGTGGACCTCTGGCTTTGCCCCGACCCAGGCGGACATCGACGCCATGGGGGCCAACGCCTTCCAGTCGGGCAACGTCGCCATCGGTGGGTCACACCTCTGGTACACGTGCTGCATAAGCGACGAAGGCAACAACATCGTCGGGGACTTCTGGGACCTAGCGGTGATGCCCTCTCATGAGGGTGTGGTGACGACCAACATGCACGCCGACACCTTCCGGATTCTGTCCTCGACCGAGCATCCGGAGGAGGCGTTCACGGTCCTTGCCTATCTGGTGAACTCCGACGCGACCTTGCCGCTTCTGACCACATACGGGGCGGCCCCGGCCAACGAGGCCTTGACGGAGGATTACTTCGCCTCCCTCGAGGAGCGCTATCCGCAGGGCGTGAACTGGCAGGTGGCGCTGGACAGCGTCGCGTTCGCTGACGTCCCGAGCCATGAGACATTCGTGCCGGGATGGACCGAGTACATCGCGGCAACCGAAGTGCTCAAGAGCGCAATGCTCACCGATCCCGAGCTCGATCTGGATGCGGGGATCGCCGACCTGGAGAGCGAGTTGAGCACCCTGTTCGAGTCGAGCGGATGACAGGATGATCGGCAGCAATTGACCGTACTAACTGACAGCGGGGCGGCCGGATATCCGGCCGCCCCGGCAACAAGCAAGAAGTCAACGCTGGCCCGGCGCCGGGGCCGAGCAGGCTTGTGGTTCGTGATGCCCTGGATCGTCGGGTTCTTCCTCTGGTACGCCATCCCCATGGTCTCCTCTCTCTGGTTCTCTTTCACCGATTTCAACCTGGTCAGCGATCAGCCGATCGAGTTCACCGGGCTCGAGAACT
>CAZRID010000369.1:0-3208 GCA_964600055.1 uncultured Acidimicrobiaceae bacterium | reverse complement strand
GATACCTGTGGCTATGCGGGCTTGTTCGACCAGGTCCTCCCGAAGGTTCAGAGTCGTCCTTATATGCCTTATTGTGCATCATCCGTCTGCATGCGGGAAGGGTCTCGCGGTCTAGGTTTCGAGCGCGTCTTGTCTGGCAGGTCGCGAAAGACCAACCTGTCAGGTCGACAATCCGGACGTATGTTTTGCTGATGCCTGGGATGTATCCAGCCGCCGGTTGCAAGTTCTGCTCCCGATAGAAATGGTGGTTGAACTCGACGTCGGCATCGCCCGCAGCCAGACCTACCTGAGCCGCTCCAAGGTGATTGCGTTCGCTCTGCGGACCTTCATCGACAACGGCGGGCTCGACGCTCTCGCACCGAGCCAGTCCTGGCCCAAATAAGCACAGCTGCGCAGCTTGCCATCTTTCGTGAAAAGGGTCAGGACCTGCACACTCAGGACAGGTCAATCGTCGATACCTGCCCGACCAACGGATTCCTGACGGTCTCAGAGTTGTCCGCGCTGTGCCTCCGTGTGCATATTTGTCCGCATATCGGAACGCACTCTGCCGAGGTAGGGGCGCTCCATCTTCGGGGATCGCGAAAGGCCACGCTATGGCGCGTCCTCAATGCAGAGCAACCCTCGCAGGCGTACGGTAAGCCGTTCTTCTACACAGTCGGACATAACAGGAGGAGTTGCGTGCGGGGTAGACCTTTCGGTGGCGATGCTTTTTCCCGGCGGTCTTCCCAATTCCGACCGTGGCTCCCCGCCCTGGCGGCCCTTCTCGTACTGAGTCTGATCCCGGCCGTGCCATCTGCCGCCTCGCATGGCGGTACCCCGACTTCTTCCGGCGGCTTTGTCACTCGAAGCGGTCGCACCTTGTTAGTGGACGGCGAGGAGTTCCAGTTCACAGGGCTCAATATCTATAACGCCAACAGTGACGGCACTTGCGGGTCGGCGCTGGACCTCGGCCTCGCTTTCGATGAGATCGGTCCCGGCAAGGCAGTTGTCCGAGCATGGTTCTTCCAGGGGTTGGCCACCACATCGGGTGGCGTGCGCGACTGGACCCGGTTTGACGCCACCCTGGCCACTGCCGAGGAGCACGGGATCAAGGTCATCCCGACTCTCGCCAACCAGTGGGCCGACTGCGAGCAAGGCTATGGCTTCAAGACCAAAGCCTGGTACCAGGACGGCTATCAGACCGTCGACGACCCCGATGGCACCGTTACCTACCGGGAGTGGGTGGCAGAGATCGTCGATCGTTACAAGAACAACCCGACGGTGGCCTTCTGGCAGCTCATCAACGAAGCCGAGATCCAGGACGAGCCATTTGGGGACTGCTCGCAGGTGACCGACGCCCCAGCCACCTTGCAGAACTGGGCGGCTGACGTAGCCGGGCTGATCAAGTCGATCGACACCAACCATCTGGTCAGCCTCGGGACCATCGGTGGTGGCCAGTGCGGGTCGGCGAACGACGAATACCAAGACGTCCACGCCCTCAACGCCATCGACCTCTGCGAGTACCACGACTACGGCTCCCCTAACGACCCCCTCCCCGGCGACCAGTGGAACGGCTTCATGGTGAGGGTCTCCCAATGCGCCGCCCTCGACAAGCCGCTATTCCTTGGTGAGACGGGAATCATCCCCAATACCGTCGGAGGCACCTTCGAGGCCCGGGCCGATGCTTTTGCCGCCAAACTCGACGCCCAGTTCGGGGAAGGGATCGTGGGATTCCTGGCCTGGGCATACACCGGCGGCCCGTCAACCCTCGACGACTATGACATCGGAGCCGGCGACCCCGTCCTCGACGTTCTGGCGTTTGGTTGGAACCAACCCCCTGACGCGGTCGACGATGAATACACCGTCGATGAAGGAAGCACTACGCAACTGAGCGTCCTCGACAACGACTCCGACCCCGACCTCGACAACCTCTCCATCACGGCCTGGGACAACACATCCACACAGGGAGGGGCCGTCGACTGCTCCGGCGGTTCCAGTTGCGACTACACCCCTGCGCCCGGGTTCAGCGGCATCGACACCTTCACCTACACCATCTCCGATGGAATCGACGGCACGGACTCCGCCACCGTCACCCTCACCGTCGAGGAAGCCCCGGAACTCCGAATAGATGACGCCGCGGCAGTCGAGGGATCCCCGGTGGTCTTCTCGGTGTCACTATCGGCACCGCTGTCCACCGACCTGGTGATCGGCTATACAAGCGCCAATGGGAGCGCTTCTTCTCCGGCGGACTTCGCCGGTGGGAGTGGAAGCGTCACCCTGCCCGCCGGGGCGGTGAATACAACTATCTCCGTTGCCACTGTGAACGATCGATTGGCCGAACCCGCCGAGACCTTTTCCGTCACGATCAACGCCACCGGTGTCACCATCGTCGATGCCACAGCCATCGGGACGATCACCCCGGACGGCGACATCTGCACCATCGTTGGTACTGGGGGCGCCGATGCGCTCAACGGAACCGCCGGTCCGGACGTCATCTGCGGTAGCGACGGCAATGACCTCATCAATGGGTTCGCTGGCAACGACACCATCTTTGGGGAGGCCGGCGATGACGTCCTCCGAGGAGGGACTGGCAACGACCAGTTCTCCGGAGGAAATGGCGTCGACTCGGCTTCGTTTTCACTGTCGACTACCGCCGTCACCGTCCGCCTCGACCTCGGTACAGCCGCGGGCGAGGGCAACGACTCCTTGTCGACTATTGAGAATGTGTTCGGATCGGAACTCGCCGACACCATTCGGGGCAACGGCGGAGCCAACGTCCTCCAAGGCAACGGCGGCAACGACACCCTCCACGGATTAGCGGGTTCCGATCCGATGATCGGTGGAGCCGGCAACGACCGGATGTTCGGCGGAGACGGCAACGACATCATGCAGGGGAACACCGGTAACGATGTGCTGGAAGGCGAAAACGGGAACGACGCTCTCTCCGGCAACGACGGCAGCGACCAACTCAACGGAGGTCCCGGCAACGATTCACTATCGGGAGGGGACGACGCCGACCGCCTTGGCGGTGGGGCCGGCAACGATACCCTGGTAGGTGGACCGAGCCCCACCCGAGCGACCGTCGATGATCTCGACGGAGGTGCCGGGGCGAGTGACAGCTGTTTCAACGGCCCCGGGTTGCCAGATCGCAAAGTGAGGTGCGAGATCACCTGAGGCATCGGCTAAGACCGGCGGGCCAGCGCACGTGTCCGAACATGGGCTGGCTTGC
>CAZRID010000368.1:0-3265 GCA_964600055.1 uncultured Acidimicrobiaceae bacterium | reverse complement strand
TCTGCCGGTAGCGCGGTTGCGATTCGAGGTCGGCGAGGGACGTCCACCGGACCCTCATCAGGCTCCTCCGGAGGTGCCAGGGGTGGATGCCCTTGCGGCACATCTTCTGATAGAGAGCCCTGCGGCCCGGCCGGTGGGATGACCCGTACCGTCTCCCCCAGCTGCCAGATCTGCTCTTCTGGATCAAACCGAGGCGCCGGCACGACCTTGACACTCGTCGATTCCGAGGAGAGATCGAGGGTCTCGCGCCGCTCCTCGAGAGTGCCTTCCAGCCGGCTCAAGGCGGAACGAACCGTTTCGAGCTCGTCGATCAGCTCCTCGCGCCGTTCCTCGAGGGCACGGGTGCGCTCCTGGGCGGCCTCGCTCTGACGATGCGCCCGGTCGATGATGTCGTCGTGGTGCTTCTTGGCCTCGGAAGCTGTCTTCTCGGCGTCCATGGTTGCGGCACGAATCAGGTCCTCAGCATCCCGTCGGGCCGAAGAAGTGAGGCGGTGGGCCTCCCGTTCCGCCTCCCCCATCACCGTCAGGACGTCACGCTCGGCCTCGGCACGAAGACGACGCGCTTCGACTGCTGACTGGCTGAGGAGCTCGCTGCCGGTAGCCCAGGCGTCACCTCGCAACGCCTCGGCATCGTTCTTGGCCTCCTTGCGCAGTGCCTCGACCTCGGCCATGGCCTCCGAGCGCCAACGTGCCGCATCGTGCGTTGCCCGCTCCCGCATCGAATCTGCCGCTTCTCTCGCAGCCTGGAGGACTGCGGCAACTTCGCGGCCGAGACTGTCGAACTCGGTCTCTAGGTCGCGGTCGGCGTAATCCCCCAATCGCGCCGCTAGCCGTTCACGTTCCTCGAACATTGCCTCGATCTCGGTTGCCAGCCGTTCGAGGTACTGGGCTACCTCGCCCGAGTCCAGACCACGCCTGACAGTGCGGAACTGAGCCCTTCGAATCTCCTCGGGGGTGATGTCAGAAGCCATCGACCTTAGAAGATACTGACAGATCCGGTCCCTGACCGGGTTTGGTCAGACCTCGTCGAGCTCGTCGAAGAAGTCGATGGCATCCTGGAGGGTTGCGATCGGGATGATTTCGATGGATTGACGCTCGGCTGTGAGAGCAGCTTCGTAGTTGTCCTGGGGCACGAGGATGTACTCGGCGCCCGCCGCCTCGGCACCGACGACCTTCTGACGTATACCGCCTATGGCGCCCACCGCGCCGTCGTATTGGATGGTTCCGGTGCCGGCGATGATGTGTCCCTTGGTCATCTCCCCGGCGGTCAGGGTGTCGATGATGGCGAGGGCATGCATCATCCCCGCCGATGGGCCACCGACGTTGCCCGCCTGGATCGAGACCGGGAACGGCGGCTCGGTCAGCTCTCCCACGACTATGCCGATCATGGCACCCTCCGTGCCGTCGTCCCTCGGGGCCAACACCACTTGCAGTGTCTCGCTGCTGCCCTCACGTGTGACCTCGACGTCCACGACGTCGCCGGCCTCGAAGCCTTCCAGGGCCTCGGTCAGGTCGGTGCTACGCACGATCTCGGTGCCATTGAAGACGTCCACCGAATCGCCGATCTCGAGCACGTCTGCCGCCGGCTTGTCGGGGACCACGTCGGTGATGAGGACATCGATCGGGACCATCGCATAGCCCAGATAGTCGAGGGCGACCGTGATCGCCCGGGTTTGTGAGTCGTCCATTTGCTGGAGTACGCGCTTTCTGTAGTCCTCGTCCGTCTCTTCGGGCTGGCGATAGGCCTCTTTGGGGACGAGGTCGATCGTGGGATCGATCCCGGCGATGACGGCCTCGAACAGATTGACGTCCTGGCTCACCACGGTGAGCATCAGCAACTCACCCTGTGGCGGGTAGGTGTCGACTTCGCTGGCGACTATCGCATCGGCCGCGTCGGAGACCGGTCCGGAGGAAAAGGCCAAATAAGGCAACTCCAGGTTCCAGGCACCGAGAGTCAAGGCGCCCACCACAAAGAAGGCCCCAACCAGGTACAGGGGCCAGGAAGAGCCGCTTTCCTTATGGTCTTCCATATTCAAAAGAGTAACGGTGGCCTCCGGGTAGAAGTCTTTGGACGTAAGGTTGCACACACACGGTTTCCAGGAGTTAAAGACATGACTTCAGCAGTCATCTCCCAACGGGTATTGCCGACGTCGAAGGTCGCTTCGGTCCTGCTGGTGGTCGGGGCCGCCGCTCTGACCGCCCTTGCGGCACAGTGGGAAATCCATCTTCCATTCACCCCGGTGCCCGTCACCGGGCAGACCTTTGCCGTCCTGCTCACCGGCGCCGCCCTTGGAATGAAGCTCGGCGCCTCCGGACAGGCCCTCTATGTCGGCGCCGGCGCGCTCGGGCTTCCGGTCTATGCCGGTGGTGCAGCCGGCTGGGATGAAGCGCAGGCGGGGGGCACCAGCGGCTATCTGATCGGATTCATCGTGGCGGCCGCCGTCGTCGGGTATATGGCAGAGCAGCGTCAAGACCGGACCTTCCCCACCATGTTCACCGCCTTCATCGCGGGGTCGTTCATCATCTATCTCTTTGGGGTGATCGGCTTGATGGTGATCTTCGACATGACCCTGAGCGAGGCGATCGTCGCCGGGGTGGTTCCCTTCGTCCTCGGCGACGTCATCAAGGCCGCCGCCGCCGGCCTAGTCCTCCCCGCCACCTGGAAGCTCGTGGGCGAGCACCCGAGGCCGTAACTACTTAGGCGGTCTCCACCTCTTCGCCGAGGTAGGCCTTGACCACGTTGGGGTTTTGTTGGACTTCCGACGGGGTGCCTACGGCGATCTGCTTGCCGAAGTCGACCACCATCACCCGATCGGCGATGTCCATCACCAGACCCATGTCGTGCTCGACGAGGATGATGGCGATGCCCAACTCGTCCTGGACATCGAGGATGAAGCGGGCCATGTCCTCGGTCTCCTCGAGGTTCATCCCGGCCACCGGCTCGTCGAGCATCAGCAACTCAGGGTCCATGGCCAGAGCCCGGCCCAGCTCGACCCGCTTCTGGATCCCGTAGGGCAGCAGCCCCACCGGGTATTTGCGCCATTGTTCGATCTCGAGGAAGTCGATGATGTCCTCCACGATTTCCCGATTCTCGATCTCCTCGTTCTTGGCCTTCCCCACCCACAGGCTGCCCGCCAACCATGAGCTGCGCATCCGGATGTGACGGCCGGTGAGCAGGTTCTCGATCACCGTCATGTGCGGAAAGAGAGCGATGTTCTGGAACGTCCTGGCGATGCCCATCTCGGCGGTCTTGTTCGGCTTGAGC
>CAZRID010000367.1:0-3267 GCA_964600055.1 uncultured Acidimicrobiaceae bacterium | reverse complement strand
ATCCTCATGATCGAGGCCATCGAGAAGCCGGGGAACCTCGGGGCCGTGCTCCGCATCGCAGACGCGGTGGGCGCCGATGCCGTGATCGCCGCCGACCCCGGAACCGACCCATTCAACCCCAACGTCATTCGGGCATCCACGGGAGCCCTGTTCACCATCCCGATCGCTGTGACCGATCTCGAGACCGCGGTTTCATGGCTTCGCCAACGTGATGTCAGCATCGTCGCCGCCGACCCCCTGGGGACCACCGGTCTCTGGGCCACCGACCTCACCGAAAGTTGCGCCATCTTGGTGGGCTCCGAGCACGATGGGCTCAGCGAAGAAGCCAGGGCCGCGGCCGACATCACGGTCTCGATCCCGATGCGTGGAGCCGTCGACTCGCTCAACACTTCTATCTCGGCCGCTGTCCTCGCCTACGAAGCCCTCCGCCAACGGGGCCCCTGACGTAGAACGTAAAACGCAGAACGTAAGACGTACAAGCTTGACATCGAACGTATGTTCGATTTAGTCTCGAATGGGCCGTGGCAGCCCTGCTCCAGCCCAGCTTCGACGACCTGTCGACTCCGCTGTTCGACGTCACCTTCTGCGTGCTCGACTTGGAGACCACCGGGGGCTCGCCATTCGACTGTGAGATCACCGAGATAGGTGCGGTGAAGTATCGGAGAGGCGACCTGCTTGGGACCTTTCAGACGCTTGTCGACCCGGGGCTTGCCATCCCGCCCTCGATCACCATCCTGACCGGGATCACCCAGTCCATGGTCATCAACGCTCCTCGCATCGCCGAGGCATTGCCTGCGTTTCTGGAGTTCATCGGTGACGCCGTGATTGTCGGTCACAACGTCCGCTTCGACCTCTCGTTCCTCAACGCCGCCGCCGCCCGACTCGACTACGACCGGCTGGCCAACGACAACGTCGACACAGCCGGGCTCGCCCGTCGCCTGATCAGGGACGAGGTCAGGAACTTGAGACTGCAGACTCTCTCCGCCCACTTCCGGAGTCCGACCACACCGATCCATCGCGCCCTCGAGGATGCCCGGGCCACGGCGCACGTGTTTCATGCTCTCCTGGAGCGGGCCGGCACCCTCGGTGTCACCAACCTCGACGACCTCCTCCAACTGCCGCGGGCGAGAGGATCGGCGCACTACTCCAAGATCAATCTCACCAATGCCTTACCCAGACGGCCCGGGGTCTACCTGTTCCGCGACCGTCACGGGCACGTCATCTATGTGGGAAAGGCAACCAATCTGAGGGCAAGGGTGCGCCAATACTTCTATGGCGACCAACGACGCACCATCGGCAGCCTCATGCGCGAGCTCCACACCGTCGACCACATCGTCTGTCATACGACCCTCGAGGCCGAGATCACCGAGTTGCGTCTGATCCATGCCCATCGCCCACGCTACAACCGTCGCTCCCGTCCCCCGAAGAGCTCGCATTGGGTCAAGTTGACCGACGAACCGTTCCCACGGCTGTCGGTCGTGAGAACTCTCAAGGAGAAGGCTCTTGCCTATCTCGGGCCATTTCGATCCAAACGCTCCGCCGACCAGATCGTTTCCGCCCTCTGGGATGCAACGATGATCCGGAGGTGCACCGCACGACCCGGGTCGAGGACCGCTCGTTGCGCACCCGCCCAAATCGGGGTCGCCCACTGCCCGTGCGACGGAACATTGCCCGCCAACGTTTATCACCTGGTCGTCGACCAGATCATCGAAGGGATCGCCCGGCGCCCGGACCTCCTCCTCGACCCCCTGGCCACCCGCATGGAGCAACTCTCCTCAGAGCTGCGCTACGAGGAGGCCGGATGGGCCCGGGACCGCCGCGAGGCGCTGGCCCGGTCCATCGAGAGGAGGCACTACTGGATTGCCCTCCGCGATCTCGGCTTCTGTGAGCTGGAGAGCGAGGATGGTGGCCATGTTCTGCTGGACCAGGGCAGGCTGGTCTCGACGTGGACAACCGGCTCCACACCACCACTGCGACCGGCCCCGGAGCTGCGAGACCCGTCCGGCTTCGACGTGCCCGAAAGTGTCGAGGCCGCCGAGGAGGCGAACCTCATCTGGAAGTGGATGGATGGGACCCGTGTGAGACTGGTGGATGCCACCGGTTCTCTGTCCCTACCCAGCCGGCCGGTTATTCGCCTGGGCGGACCCGGGGGGTAACTCGTCGATCTCGATCCACGTGGCGGCCGCCCGGGCAAAGACCTCTCCATCGGGAGTGGCCAGGGCGGAACCTGCGAATGACTTGCGTCCATCGATCTCGATCGGCCATCCGATCACCACCAATGGCTCACCGACTTCGGGCAACCGATCGATCGAGGCGGTGAGACGCCCCATTAGGGCCATCGGGCCGGTGTGAAGGCCGAAGTAGGACGGGCAATCGAGGGCAGCCCAAACATGACGCCGGTCGATCAGGCCGTCCGGTCCGCGCAGGGACTCATCGGGCGTCCATGGCGCGGCAACCGTATGGGTGTCGCCCACCCGGCCCGGAAAGATGCGAAGCCCGTCGCCGGGCTCCCGGTCCGGCCCACAGACGAAGCAACCGGGGAAAGGATGAGCCTCGAAACCGGCGTAATGACGTGAGGCCTCGGTTGCCACTTCGAGCCCTGGTGGCTCCGGAACCTCGAGGTCGAGCGTGGCCTTGGTTGCCTCCCCGACCAATCTCTCCCCGTCGGTCAACCGGGTCTGCTCCCCATCACGGCTGAGGGTGAGGGGGCGGTCCAATGGTGGAGGGAGACGCAGGGTCACCGTGACCACCCCGCTGACACCCTCGGCCACGACACCGCATGAATAGCCGCCGTTGCCGCTCTGTGGCGGGCCACGGAATCTGCGTTCGATGGTGACTTCGGTGTTCACAGGGTTTGTAACTTATCCCACCTCACGGTTCGGGCGACAGGATGGGAGAATCCCGCCCGTGCGTCGTCTACTGCCGGTCCTCCTCGTCGTTTCGCTACTTTCGGCGTGCAGCCGGACCGGGACCGACACGTCCGGCGTCCCGGACCTTCCCGAGGCGAGCGCAGATGAGTTCGAGGCCAGGCTGGCCGCCCTCGATCGCCCGGCGGTGGTGAATGTCTGGGCCTCATGGTGCATCCCTTGCCGATCCGAGGCGCCCTTGCTGAACACCGCTTTCGAGACTCACGGCAGCGAGATCGAGTTCATCGGCGTCGACGTCCAGGACAACCAACCTGATGCCAAGGCGTTCCTGGATGAGTTCGGATTGGCCTTCGACCATGTGTTCGACCGCAACCGCTCGATCCCCAATCGGTACGCCGGG
>CAZRID010000366.1:0-3289 GCA_964600055.1 uncultured Acidimicrobiaceae bacterium | reverse complement strand
GTCGGGCCGGGAATCCCAATGTCCTGACCCGTGACGTAGGCACGTCGAAGTTGGCTCAGGGCCCCACGGCGCAGACTTGCCTGGTGGAGGTTGAGCGGTTCAGTGGAGAGGCTCCGCCGGTACAGGCTCACGAGCACCCAGCGCTCCTGACCGAGTAGCGACGGACTGAGGAACCGAGCTTGTCGGGGTGGATTCGACTCAGTTCCCGACCGCGGGCCCGAGACGCTCCTGAAGCAACTCCGTGCCCGAAGCCTTTCGGCTTCCAGGCCCCCGGTGGTACCTCAATTCGTCGAGATGCAGCTCAGCACCGCACTCCGAGCAGTGCATCACGGCCTCGGTGGGTTTGCCGCAGCGTTCGTGGACGATGAGGGTGGGGGGCCCAATCCTGTCGGCTTCCCATCGGTCACCCCAGGCCACCATCGCCAGGATGATCGGTATGGCGTCCTCACCTTTGGGGGTGAGCCTGTACCCGAAGCGGTTGGGGTGGTTTCCGTAGGGCTTGCGTTCCACTATTCCGTTCTCGACGAGGCCCTGCAATCGGTCGGCGAGGATGTTGGTCGAGATCTCCAGGTCCTCCTGGATCTCGTCGAACTGTGTGAAACCAAGCAGCAGGTCACGCAAGACCAGCGGGGTCGCCGACCCACCGAGGATGCCGAGGGACCGGGCTCTACGAGCGATACCACATCCCCGCCTCGGCCCGGATCCTGTGGGGGTCATCGCTGGCCAACCTCCTTCCCGGTCATCAGGACACCTGGGTCGACTACCACAACGACAACCGTGCCCCGCTGCTGTTCATCTCCGGGAGCGAAGACCATCTGATGCCGCCGAGCGTTCAGCGCTCCAACGCCAAGCACTACAAGTCGAACACCATCACCGAGATCAACGAGTACGAAGGCAAGTCACATCTGATGCCCTCCCAGGAAGGTTGGGAGGAGATTGCCGACTACGCCCTCGACTGGGCGCTGAGGCACGCGGGGGCTGTCAAGACGGGGTGATCGACCAGCTCAGCCATCACAGACGTTCCGTCCAGCCTCGCCGTCTAGATTCCTGTGGGTGAGCACGCCGAGTCGACCTCTTCCCGATGGGGCCATCACCTTCCTGTTCACCGATATCGAAGGGTCGACCCAGCATTGGGAGCGGACGCCCGAAGCCATGCGCACCGCGCTGGCGATGCACAACCAGATCGTCGGTGACGCCCTTGCTGCCCACGGCGGGGTCGTCTTCAAGACCGTGGGTGATGCCTTCTACGCCGCTTTCGCCGACCCGGTGTCGGCGCTGGAGGCAGCGATCGCGGCCCAACGTGCACTGAACGAGGCGACCTGGCCCACCGAACCGGGGATCAGGGTTCGCATCGGGATTCACACCGGGACCGCGCGCAGCGAGGACGGCGACTACTTCGGCCCGACGCTCAACCGGGTGGCACGCGTCATGGCGGCAGGACATGGAGGTCAGATCCTGGTCTCGTCGGCGACCCAACGTCTCTCGGTCGACGGCCTTCCGGATGGTGTGGGCCTGCGGTCACACGGTGTCCACCATCTCAAAGACCTCGACCGCCCCGAGGAGATATTCCAGGTGGTCGTCGGGGATAGGACCGAGGAGTTCGCCCCGCTCCGCACGGTCGAACCGGAGTCCTCCCAGCTGGCGGCCGAGGCCCGGGCGGCGTTTCAGGCCAAGAAGTGGGAGGACACCCGGGAACTCCTCGTCCGGATCGAACAGGATCAGCCGCTGACCGGCGCCCAGCTCGACATGCTGGCCAACGCCCTGTGGTGGCTGGGCCTTCACGACGAGATGACCGCCCGCTTCGAATCCGCCTTCAACACTTTCGTCGCCGAAGGGAACCCTCAAAGTGCGGTGATGGCTGCGCTCGTGCTCTCCGAGGCTCATGCCCACGCTCTGGCACCCGATGTGTCCCGCGCCTGGGAGCGGAGGGCAGAACGGCTGCTCGAGGATGACGAGGACACCGAGTCGGTGGCTCGTGGCCATCTGCTGCGCTGGCAGACGGTGCGGGAAATCGATGGCAACCATGACTTCGAACGTGCCGTCGAACTGTCGCGCCGGGTGATGGAGATCGCCAGGGCCCATGGCGATGGAAATCTCGAAGCCCTGGCCCTTCAGGATCAGGGGCGGATCCTGGTCGCCCAGGGTGATATGGAAGAGGGTATGGCTCTGATGGACGAGGCGATGCTTGCCGCAATGGCCGGTGACGTGACTCCGATGGTGGTCGGCCGCAGCTTTTGCAACATGCTGGCGGTGTGCGATCAGACCGGTGACATTCGGCGTGCCGGCCAATGGAGCGAGGCAGCCGACCGCTGGTGCGCCGAAAACGACCATGGCCCCTACCCCGGTGTCTGCCGAATCTTCAAGGCGGAGCTCCTCTGGCACAAAGGCGAGTGGGTCCGGGCCGAGTCGGAGGTGATGAGAGCTTCCACCGAGTTGGGGATGCTCACCGACGTGATCGGCGAAGCGTGGTACCAGTACGGGGAGATGCGGCTCCGCGTCGGCGACGACACCAAGGCCGAGGAGGCCTTCCAGAATGCACTTGCCCGGGGCCGTGAGCCGGTGCCCGGATATGCCCTACTCCTGGCAAGACGCGGAGACGTCGCCTCCGGTCTCGATCTCCTGGAGCGGACACTGCGATCGCCCGGTCTCACCCCTTGGGTTCGGGCCCGGATCCTTCCTGCCCTCATCCAGCTGGCGCTGGAGGCCGGTGAGGTGGGCAAGGCAGAGTCGGCGGTCGACGAGTTGAGTGAGATCGGCCGGGCGTCCCGGTCGGAGCTGTTCGCCGCCCAGGCGCGGGCCGGCACCGGGAGGATTGCCCTGGCCCGAGGAGAATCGGCTGAGGCGATCGATGCCCTGAAGGACGCTTTGAAGACATACACCGCCCTCGGTCTGCCCTTCGAGGCAGCCCGGGTCCACGCCGATCTCGCCACCGCGTACCGCGACGACGGGGCCGGCACCCTGGCAGACATGGAGCTGAGGACGGCATTGGCGGAGTTCGAGCGTCTGGGTGCTGTGGTTGAGACGGGCATGATCGCCGCTTCGACCGAGTGATGAATCGGCGGTTGAGCCCGACCTGAGGCGCGCCTGGATGACCCCGATCACTAGTGGTCTGTGGCTCAATTGATGCCGAGGTGTCGCCGAGTCATCGTGGTCGCTGGCAAGAACGCAGGACGAAGGCGCACCCGTTCGTTCGTCGAGGACGAGGACGCAGCCAGCGGCGTCGAGGGCCGGCGAGAACGCGCAGCTATTTAGGCGACGGGCCACTAGCTTCGAAGTTTCTGAGGAAGGC
>CAZRID010000365.1:0-3346 GCA_964600055.1 uncultured Acidimicrobiaceae bacterium | reverse complement strand
TCGGGGCCACCTCCCGCTTCGGGGGAGGAAACTCGACGTGCGTTTCTCCCCCCGTAGGGGGGAGTACGGCGAAGCCGGGAGGGGGGATTCGGGGCCACCTCCCCCTTTGGGGGAGGAAACGTGACCACGGTTTCTCCGAGCGGGGAGGGGGGCTCGTGACCGGGGTCTCGGCTTTCGACGTGATCCTCGCACTGGCGGCGGGGTACATCATCTGGAAGGGGTCGACGGCGGTGATCCGGATGCTTTCAACACCGCCGCCTGAGGTGAATCCCGAGGATTTGGTCACCGTCGACCAGGACTACAAGTGCACCGTGTGTGGGGCGGAGTTGACCATGAAGGCGGTCAATGTCCAGGACGACGCGGCTCCACGCCACTGCCGGGAGGACATGATCCCGGTGTGGCGTCCGGTCTGAGCCTCTCCTAATCACATCCGTGTAGTTTTCCCACGATTTGTCCACAGGATGTGGAGAACTACACGCGTGTAACTCGTTACAACCGGGTTTTCCGGCAATTACTCAGCGACTAGCCTCGGATTAGTGCCCGAGTCGAAGCGCCGCAAGCCCAAGAACGTCCCGATTTCGGCGAAAGCGGCCCAAGCAGCGGTCAAGGCAAAGGATCCCAGTCCCACCTGGTACGTCGGCCTGATGGCTGGTCTCATGGTGCTGGGCGTGGTCCTCGTGCTGCTGCGGTTTGTGTTCGAATGGGATCAGACCGTGCTTGTCGCGGGCCTGGTGGCCATCGCCGCCGGGTTCCTGATGACCACCAACTATCGGTGACCTCCACTAGGACGTCGTGCTCGTCGTCGGAGCGGTTGTAGTGGTGGTCGGGGCGGTTGTGGTCGTGGTCGGTGGCGGCTCGAACTCGCCCAAGGTCACGGTGACGATGTCACCGGGGAACAGGGTGGCCCCGACGTTGGGATTCTGGGAGACAACGAGACCGTTCTGACCGGGGTCGGCCACCGGCTGGGTCGAGTTCGACACCTGCAACACCAGGCCGATGTCGTCGAGGATCGCCTCGGCCTGACCCGGGGTGAGCCCGTTCAGGTTGGGGACGTCGACCGGCGCCGGGCCCAGCGAGATGACGAGAAGCACGGTCCCACCCGTCTGCATCTCTGTGTTGGCCTCGGGATCGGTCCTGATCACCAGACCCTCGTCCACCGTGGCCGAGTACTCCTCGTCCACGGTGAAGAGCAATCCGAGCGAGTTGAGTTGGGCGACGGCGTCACGCTCGCTGCGCTCGGTCAGATCGGGGAGGATCACCAGCTCAGGGCCGGTGGAGACCACCACATTGACCGGCGCACCACTCCCCACCTCGACACCGGCAGCGGGGGACTGTTCGATGACGATGCCTTCGGCACGATCGGGGTCGGGCCGATCGGTCACCGTGCCCAGGGTGAGCCCCGCTTCCTCGAGCAGGGCCCTCGCATCCTCGATTGTCTGTCCCACCAGTGGCGGAACGGGGAACTCCTCGGCGCCGGACGAGATGTATACGTCGATGCTGGAGCCTTCCTCGACCTCGGTCCCGAACGTCGGGTCGGTGCGGATCACAAAACCCACCTCGACGGTGTCGCTCGGCTCGAAGAGCGGCCTCACCAGGAAGCCGTCGTCCTGGAGACGCTGCAGCGCCTCGTCCTGACTCAGACCGGTGACGTTCGGCACTTCGATCAGCTCACCTTCGTCACCACCTCCTGCCAAGCGGAACAGGAAGAACAACAAGATGCCGAGAGCGACGAGCAACCCGGCGGCGGTGAGGATGAATGGCATCTGGGACCTGGGCTCTTCCTCCAGCCCCCGATAGACCTCGTCGGGGGGGACCGTGGCCGGGGGCACCGTGGAGGTCATCACCCTGGTCGAGTTGTCGCCGTTGGTGGGCACAGGGACCGGGACCGGCATTCCCACTTCCTCGCCCCGGAGCACGGAGTGAAGATCTGCCCGCATTTCATCGGCGGTCTGGTAGCGGGCAGCGGGGTCTTTCCGCATCGCCTTGGTCACCACCGCGTCGAGGGACGGCGGCACATCGGGGTTGAGCGAAGTCGGTGGGGGCGCCTCGGTGGAGACATGCTGGAAGGCGACCGACATCGGGCTGTCGCCGGTGTAGGGCGGGCGCCCGGTGAGCATCTCGTAGAGCACGACACCTAGGGCGTAGACATCGCTGCGGGCGTCGGCGGATGCTCCCTGGGCCTGCTCGGGGCTGAAATATGTGGCGGTGCCGATCACCGCACCGGTTCTGGTCAGCTCCTGGCTGTCATCCCAGGCCCGGGCGATGCCGAAGTCGGTGACCTTCACGGTCCCGTCCTTGGCCAACAAGATGTTGCCCGGCTTCACGTCACGGTGGACCAGGCCCGCCTGATGGGCAACGGAGAGGGCGGCGGCCACCTCGGCTGCGATCTCGGTCGCCCGGCGAGCCAGAAGGGCGCCTTCCGATTTGAGCACGTCCCGGAGCGAACGGCCGTCGACCAGCTCCATGACGATGAAATAGGTGTTCTGGGCCTGGCCCCAGTCGTAGATTCCGACGATGTTGGGGTGGCTCAGATTGGCCGCAGCCTGGGCCTCACGCCGGAAGCGCTTGACGAACGCCTCGTCCGCCGAGTACTGGGAGTGGAGGACCTTGATCGCCACCCTGCGGTTGAGAAGGGTGTCCATCCCCTCGTAGACATCAGCCATCCCACCGCGGGCGATATGGGAGCTGATCACGTAGCGATCGGTAAGAGCTGTCTGGGATTCCATGGAAGTCGTTGGATTGTAGGAACGGTCCGTTCCCAACCTATGGGCTTCTCTGCAGCCAGAGCTCGATGAGCTCGGCAGCGATCGGGGCTGCCACGGCTCCTCCGGAGGCCGACTCGCCGAGGTCGCTGCTTCCCTCGAGGAAGACAGCAAGTGCGATCGAAGGGTCCTCAACGGGCGCAAAGCCGATGAACCAGGGGTTGGGCAGACCGTCCGGGCCCATCGAGCTCCCCGTCTTGCCCGCGACCCGGACCCCGGGCACGGCGGCGTTTCGGCCCGTGCCCTCAGTGACGACCCGTTCCATCATCTGGGCCATGACCGAGGCAGTGGCCGGTGCCATCGCCCGTCCCAGCGGGTTCGGTTCGAAGGTCTCCACGGTGTTCCCATCTGCATCGAAAATTCGGTTGACCAGGTACGGGGTCGGCGTGATGCCGTCGTTGGCGATGGCGGCCGCCACCATTGCCATATGCAACGGCGCGGCCCGCACGTCGCGTTCCCCGATGCCGCTCTGGGCGAGGGCGGCAGGATCCTCGGCCAGCTCGTTGACCGGGTACGCCGCTCTCGGCACCGTCCAAGGGAAGGGGATGTCGATGTTGAACCCGAGTGCCTGGGCAGTGACCCCG
>CAZRID010000364.1:0-3349 GCA_964600055.1 uncultured Acidimicrobiaceae bacterium | reverse complement strand
TCGAACCCTCAATAACAGGGCCAGAACCTGCCGTGTTACCTATTACACCACCCCCGAACGCGCACACCCGAAGGCAGTGCGGGGTAGATCTGAAGATTAATCGAAGGCCGGTCGAGTGCGAACTTCGTTCAGGGGACCAGGACCGGCACCGCGCTGGCCCGTGCATTGACAGTCAACGGCTCGCTCTGGTCGACGAAAACCCCCATCAACCCCAACTCGAGCTCGCCACCGACCAGCACCGAGACACTCGACCCGTCCGATGCGGTATTGACCACGAGATCGACCAGATCGACATCCTGGGAGGCGACGTAAGCCGAACCGAGACCAGAAGCCCGAGACGGGTCAATGATCACCTCACCGGTGAGCCGGTAGTGCTCCTCGTCAATACCGGAGGCGGCGGCCACCGCCATCGAATCGGCCACCGCGGCGAGCTCGCGTTGCAGAGCGAGCGCCCTCCAAAAGTCGATGGCCAGACCACCGAACAACAAGAGCAGGACGGACAGGCCGAGCGTCCAAAACGTCACCGAACCGCGATCTGATCTCATCCCAGACTCCGATAAAGGTCGATCGGCTCGGAGTGAATTGCCCCCACCCAGAGGCCGCCCACCTCGCCCCATGGGGTTGCAACGAGAGGAACCCAGACCTGCACCTCGGCCGTCACCTCCGTTCCCCGCTCGAAACTGCAGCCGGTGGCATCCGACAGCTCGGTCGGTGCTGCGCCACACCAGCCCAGACGCACCAAACCCTCCCCGAGCCCGTGGTTGGCGGCCATCTCAGAAACCACAACCGACCCGGGTGCGGTGCTCAACTCGATGACTGCGGCGCGAGCAGCCTCGGCGGCTGCGGCCTCGGCAAAGACACGGCGCTCCGACCAGGGCCCAAAGGCGAGAACCGCGAGAGCAACAGGCAATAGCAACACCCCGACGGCCAGCCCCAACTCGACGGCGGCGTGTCCTCGGTCGCTCATGGCGGAAGCTCTCGGGTCGCCAACGCTGTCATCTCGACGCGGAAGTCGGGTGCAAATGGAGTCCACGACACGAACACGGCCTCGCCGCTGGCCGAAGCCACTCCCGGACCGACCTGGCATGAGGCAGTCACCCCATCGCCCATCCGCCCACCGAGAAGCTGGCCCAACACGTCGGCGACTCGTTGCTCGCACTGAACCGCAGACGAGCTGATCGCCCCGACCCGGGCGCCCTGGTCCAAGGCGGAGCGAAGAGCACCCCGGCCGTACTGGACAACGACCAGGTTGGCCATCGCCAGGAAGAGCAGCAATGCAAGCCCGCTGGCGAGCACAAACTGGACCGAGGTGACTCCCCGCTCGCTCAGCCCCCGATCAACGAGGTGCGGATCCATCCGACGATGTCCACCCCGAGCGTCTGGAGCGCACCCCAGATGACGACGAGCGCCGCGATCGCAAGTGCGGCGTTCCCCATCAACTCGGCGGTATTCAGTCCCCGGTCGTCGTCCCACATGGCGCGGAACTTTTGCTTTATGGCCAGCATTTTCGGCCTCCTTTCATCGCCAGCCGGTTATCAAATACGGGAGTGGCGCAGCCACGAAGAGAATGAGGACCGGGGCGAGGATGGCGATGGTCGGCACCAACATCGCAGCCCGACGTTTGGTCGCCGATCTCCGAATGGCCTCGCGGCGGGTCTCTCTGACGTCCTCGGCAAGGTCGAGCAAAGCGGGGGCGAGATCGGCTCCCCGCTCCTCAGCCGTCGCCAGCAACCGATATGTCCGTCCGCAGAACGGCTCAGGTGTCATTTCGGCGATCCGCCTGAAGGCGTCGCCCGCTCGCCAGCCCGAACGGTGGAGTCGAAGAGCGTCGGCCAACTCGGACACGACCTCCCCTTCTCCGCGCATGACCACCTGCTGCACGGCATGGACCACTCCACCGCCGGCCCTGACCCGCATCGCGAGGAGTTGGTTGACGGTGTAGATCTCGACGCGCATTCGTTCCTGCCTATGTTGGACAGCTCCGTCCAGCGCCGATCGTTGCCGGGTCCCACCCATCACCAGCCCGAGCGAAGCCAGGATCAGACGCTGCAGAGGGGCGAGAGCCAACAGCTGGCCCGCCACCAGCGTCAAACCAACCCCGATGGCAATCGAGCGGAGCTGTGCCAACCGAAAGGCGGCGATGCTCTCCCCCTCCGCCACGTCGCGATACCAGCCGGCCTGTCGCAATTTGAGGATCGTGACATGGCCGCCGGAGCGCTCCAACACCTTTCCCACCGAAGCGGCGAGCGAGCGAATCATCGGCCCGAACACCGCCACGATCGGCCCTCCTCCAACGGCGCGTCGGGACGGGGACCTGGTCGGCGCCAGATAGGGATGCAGCCTCGAGGCAAGGGATCGTGCCGGTGGAAAGATCAGCCGCACCACGAGCGCAGCGGTCAGTGACGTGATCGCGGCAGCGAGCATGGTCAGCGACGACGTCGTCACTCCGCACCTCGAGCGTCGACAAAGACCCGTGGCTCGGATGGCTGGCTGCCGAGCTTCGAAGCGATGATCACACCGACCAGGCTCATGACACCCCCGATGACTGCAACGAGGATTCCGGCTGATGACGAATAGAATTCACGGAACGCGCCGGATCGGGCCGTCATCGCCACCAGCACCAGCCACGGCAGCACGAACACGACACGTGAGTTGATCTTCTGCTCCAAGGCTTCGGTACGGATCTCCTCGAGCGTCCAAAGGTCCCGGGTTGTCGCCTCGGCCAGGTCGGAGAGAATCTCCGGCACCACGGCGCCGCCTCGCTCGTAGGCGAGGATCAACACCTCGATCACACGATCGGATGTCGGGTCGGCCAGATCCGACTTGATCATCTCCAGGGCCGGGACCACACCGAGACTTCTCGAATACACCGGGAACCCATGGAAGGCACTTCGCAGGGGGAGCGGGCCGAAACCAGCCAGACTCTCGATGGCCGTCGGCAGTGACGCACCGGATCGGACCGTAGACAGAAGATCCCGGAGACCATCGGGCCAAGCCCTCTGCACCTCGTCGAGACGTTGGGTGCGCTTGCGAGCGAAGTAGGCCTTGGGGAGAGTGGCGACCACGACCGCCGGCATTAGCGAAACGACCGGTAGAGAAGTGACGGCAAGCACCACCAGATAGGTAGCGAGAGCGGCTCCCAGCGAGGTGAGCCAGAACTGGGCCGGGGTCACGTCGAGACCGGAGCCCTCGAGCCAGCTCCCCGACCGAGCGGGCCGTTCCCGTCTCACCTTCCGGCTCGCCATAAGCAGCCGAAGGACCAGGACAACCGCCACCGCGGTGGTTGCGGCCGCCATCACGCTCACCATGTCGTCACCGAGCCCTCCATGAGTTGGGCCATCGCCGTGTT
>CAZRID010000363.1:0-3403 GCA_964600055.1 uncultured Acidimicrobiaceae bacterium | reverse complement strand
TTGCGGACGGGAGCATGCCACTCGTCGTAGTCCCGCTCGTGATGGTCGGTCTGATCGGGATCGGGCTCTTGGCTACCTCGCTGTTCCGTGTGGAGGGAGAGCCGACTGCGGAGGCGTTCGCGATGGTTGGGCTCATGGGGGGTCTGGGAGCCGCGTTGACCGGCTTGCTCGTCTATCTCAACTGGGGTGCAGTCACGTGGGAGGAGGCCGGTGCTTTCGACCTCTGGCACGTAGGGGTCGTCCTCGTTGGTGCCCTCGGGGGAGGGCTTGCAGGGTTCATTGTCGGACATAAGTGGTACCCCGAGCGACATGCTCCCAAAGCCGACGGCCCGGTGATCGACGTCGCTCCCGGTGAGAGGGTCGCCTGGGTGGGCCGGACTTCGGTGCGCTGGCCGCTCTTCCTGCTCGGGGGCGCCGTCCTGATGTTGGTCGTGCTCCCGGATTGGGGAATCTGGTTGGCGGGGCTCTTCATGCTTCTCGCCCTTGCCTTCATGCAGGTGGAGGCCAATGTCAACAACGACGGGCTGACCGTTCGACTCGGTGGGATCCCGGTGCGTCGAATAGGGCTTGGGAAGATCTCGTCGGCGCGTGCAATCGACCTCGAGCCCGCGGAATGGGGAGGCTGGGGATGGCGCGCCGCACCAAATGGCTCGGCGATCGTCCTCCGCCGGGGTGACGCGCTAGAGCTCACCTTCAGAGGGGGGAGGCGTTTCGCCGTCACCGTCGACGACGCCGCCACCGGCGCCGCCCTGGTCAATGGTCTGGTCGCCAGGTTCACTGGGGACTGACCTGCCCTTGATTTCTTCCCCGAGGTCGGTGATCGTTGTCCCCAGGGCCGCGGCGAAGGAGCTGGCTGCCTTCTTGAGATGAGCGCGCGTGGCCGGGTCGTTGAGTGCGGTGGAGAATGAGGCCGCTACCTGGTCCCATGCCCCGGCCAGCGTCGCGAAGGCCTCTTTGATCTCATCCTCGGTGGGGCCAGTGTCGGAGGCAACCCTCCGGTAGGTGTCCTTGAGACGATCGCCGAGGGAGGAAAATTCGGATGACACCGCGTCCCAAGGATCGGTCGCCGCTTCTGACGTAGGATCAGGCTGGTGCGTCTCCACCTACTCGATGGTACCTACGAGCTGTTCCGCTCTCATTACGGCCGCAAGGACACCGTTACCGGGCTCGATGGCTCAGATCTCAAGGCCACGCTCGGGATCATGGAGTCCACGCTCAGCTTGTTGCGTGAGCCAGGGGTGACCCATCTCGCTGCCAGCTTCGACACGGTGATCGAATCGTTTCGGAATGTGATGTTCCCGGCCTACAAGTCATCTGCAGGTATGGATCCCGACCTGCTCGCGCAGTTTCCCAAGGCCGAGGACGCCCTGGAGGCGATAGGGGTGGTGGTCTGGCGCAACATCGAGTTCGAGGCCGACGATGCGATTGCGGCGGCAGCAATCCGCTGGGTCGACGAGGTCGAACAGGTGGTCATTGCCACCCCGGACAAGGACCTCAACCAACTCGTGATTGGCGACCGGATCGTCACCTATAACCGGAGGGAGCAAAAGATCCTCAACGAGCAGGCCGTGGTCGAGAAGTTCGGGATCCATCCCGAGTCCATTCCTGATTACCTGGCCCTGATGGGGGACACCGCCGACGGGGTCCCGGGTCTGCCCGGTTGGGGGGCCAAATCGGCCTCGACAGTTCTCGCCCGCTATCCACGTTTGGAGCTGATACCCGGGCATGCCTCCGAATGGGATGTGACCGTGCGGGGGGCGGACAAGCTCGCCGCAACCTTCAGGGACAACCAGGAGCTGGCTTATCTGTATCGGGAGTTGACCACCCTGCGGCTCGACGTTCCCATCAAAGAGTCACTGGCCGATCTCGAATGGACCGGAGTGCCCCGTTCGAAGTTCGAGACGTTCTGCAAGACGGTCGGCTTCGATCCCGAGGCGATCCGCGTCCACCGCTGGGCGGACTGAGTGCTTACCTGAGGTTTATGGCGCCATATATGGCGCTAGCCGGAGAAGGAAGGGAACGCCGATCGCGAGGGCCTCCTTCTCTGTCGTCGTAGCGCCATATATGGCGCTACGTACCTCAGGTAAGTGGACGTCCCCCCACGGCAACCGTCTTCTCGTCCTCGGGTGGCTGGTCGGGGCCGGTGAACTGGGAGTTGTAGAGGGCGGCATAGGCACCGTCCATCGCGATCAGTTCGTTGTGGGTGCCCTGCTCCACGATCCGGCCGTGCTCCATCACCAGTATCAGGTCGGCGTCGCGGATGGTGGACAGCCGGTGGGCGATGACGAAGCTGGTCCGGTCGGTGCGAAGTGCGGCCATGGCGTGCTGGACGAGCAGCTCGGTGCGGGTGTCGACCGAGCTGGTGGCCTCGTCCAGTATGAGGAGTGCCGGATCGGCGAGAAAGGCGCGGGCGATGGTGATCAGCTGTTTCTCACCGGCGCTCAGGTTGGATCCCTCGTCGTCGATCACCGTGTCGTAACCGTCGGGGAGACTGTGCACGAAACGGTCGACGAATGTGGCCCGCGCCGCCTCCATGATCTCGTCGTCGGTTGCCTCCGGTCGGCCATAGGCGATGTTGTTCCGGATCGTCCCCTTGAACAGCCAGGTGTCCTGGAGCACCATGCCGATCTCCGAACGCAGGTCGGCACGATGCATTTGTGCGATGTCGACGCCGTCGAGCGTGATCCGTCCCGCATCCAGCTCGTAGAACCTCATGATCAGGTTGACCAGCGTCGTCTTGCCGGCACCGGTGGGCCCCACGATGGCCACGGTCTGACCGGGCTCCACGCTCAGGGATAGATCCTCGATGAGTGGCTGGTCGTCCTCGTATCTGAAGGAGACGTTCTCGAAGTGCACCCGGCCGTGGGGGTCTTCGACGGTCCGGGGATGGTCGTCGTCGGACGACTCCTCGTCGGCGTCGAGCAGCTCGAACACCCGCTCGGCCGAGGCCACGCCCGACTGGAGCAGGTTGATCATCGAGGCCACCTGGGTGACCGGCTGGGTGAATTGGCGGGAGTACTGAATGAACGCCTGGACATCACCGAGACTCATCGTGCCGCTGGCGACCCGGAGCCCACCGAGCACGGCGATGATCACGTAGTTCAGGTTCCCGATGAACATCATGATCGGCATGATCAGCCCGGAGAGGAACTGGGCCTTGAAGCTGGCCTCGAAGAGCCCTTCGTTCTCGGTCTCGAACGAGGCCTGAACCTCCCTCTGCCGCCCGAACACCTTGACCAGGGAGTGTCCGGTGAATGCCTCCTCGATCTGGGCATTGAGAGTGCCCGTGCGACGCCATTGGGCGATGAACTGGGTCTGGGAACGCCGCATCACCAGACCGGCGAGGATCATGGTGATCGGGATCGTCACCAGGGCGATCAAGGCCAGGGACGGTGAGATGTAG
>CAZRID010000362.1:0-3410 GCA_964600055.1 uncultured Acidimicrobiaceae bacterium | reverse complement strand
GTGTCGTAGAGCCACGTCTCCTGCCCTTCGGGTGGAGGGATGTCTTCGGCCCTGACGTGCCAGATCTTCACCGCCACCGAAGTGTCCATTGGCATCGCCCTCCAGATGTCGGCCGCGGTGACAAAAGTCTCCAGCCCGGCATGACCGACGAAGAAGACGTCTGACGTCGGCGCCGAGGCCAGCGCGGTCATAACCCCACGGGAGCGGGGCGGGAGAGTTTGTTTCAGCTCCTCGGCCCTCTCGGCGAGGTCGGGCCGACCGATCTCCCGAAGCTTTTGGATTGCCCTCGCCCGCCGGCGCTCGGTGTAGTTGGCACCTTCGGGGAAGATCACAAAGGCGTCGTCGAGGTCCATGGTCCGGGCCAACTCCGAGATCGATTCGATCAACGCCTCTCCCCCTTTGCGACCGACGGGGACAAAAGACGCCGGTAGCCGGTTGAGGATGACATCGACGGCCGGGTCCCACTGCAAAAACTCCTTGAGCACGATGCGCGGGTCACGCTGGTACCCGTTGACCAGGCCATTCATCAGCAGAAACGAATCACCCGGCCCGGCGTGCCTGGAGAAGACCAGGATCGAGCGGGATCGATCTCCGTCAGAGGTGGCGGGGGGATCACCATCCCGCACTACCTCGAGCTTGAAGGTGATCTCGCCCGATCTGACCACCGTCCGCAACATCCAGCCCAGGAGTCGGTAGTGGACCTCGGTGAACCACGGCGAGCGGATCTTCCATCCGAAACCGGAGAACACCCAGGTGAGGAACATGGCGATCAGGGCGACCGTCTCGACCATGAGATAGAGGAACAGAAACCAGACCAGGCGCAAGATTCGCCACTTTCCGGGGACGTATCGCGACACGAACGCCGCCACCACGATCCATATCGGGAGGGACACGATCGCCACAACGACGCCGAGCACGAGCGCCGGGTCGATGAGGATGCGCCTCAGCCACTTCGGTGGCAATCTCAAGTCCGGGCTTCCTCCAGATAGAGGACCGACGCCTCGTAGGCACCATCGATCAGGTCGTTGGTCGAGCTGACATCACGCCACTTCAGTTGTCGGGTGTCGTCGAACGCCACGGGGTTGCCCGAGGGCAGAAGATGCAGGTCAATGCCCTCCGGGAGGTTCTCGACCGCGGTGGTGAACCGATGGCGGCGAGCGATCTCGAAGGAGATGAGAGCAGCCTCGTGCAGCCGCACCGGGGGTCTCAGCTGGGACTCGATCCGACCCACTTGGAGGACATAGATCTCGGCGGCACCCAGGTCGACGGCCCTGGCCAGCGGCACCGAGTTCACCAGCCCACCATCATAGAAGTGCTCGCCACCGATCTCGACAGGCGGGAAGAGCGCGGGAACCGCCGCCGAGGCGAGCAGAGCCTCGATCAACGGGCCTTTGGTGAACCAATGCTCGGCAGCGCGCTCGATCGAGGCCGCGACACATTGGAATTGAATCTCCAGGTCTTCGATGCGCCGGTCGGGTGGGTGCACATGCTCGAGGAGGGTGCGCATCTGGGCGGTGTCGTGCAGAGCCGGCTTGAAGGTCACCGCGTTCTTGAACCGATCGAATCGGCTCCCCTGGAAGACATCGCTCTGTGCAATCTCGATCCAGAGCTGGGTCAGTCTGGACACCCCCTCCGCTCCGGGCTCGAGGGCAATCACGGAGCCGTTGAAGGCACCGATCGAAGTGCCCAGCACCAGATCGGGCCTGATCCCTGCCTCGTCGAGGGCACGCAACATCCCCACCTCGACTGCTCCCCAACGCCCCCCACCACCGAGCACGAACGCCGTGGTCACGGCGTTTCCACCCCCGAACCTGAAGGTGACCGGGAAGGCTGTTTCCCCCCTCCCGGCTCCGCCGTACTCCCTCCTCCGGGGGGAGAAACGTAGAACGTAGAACGTAGAACGTAGAACGTATTACGCCTCCTCCTCGATGTACCATTCGGTGAGATCACGACAGAGCCCCTCGTCGTCGAATTTGATCACAAACAGGTTCCGGTAACTGGCCTCGGGTTCGAAGTAGCGGGTGGTCCCCGTGATCACGGATACTTCGTCGGTCTCGACCAGCGGAACCCACTCGAAGTCCCAGTTGTCCGCGTGGTCGCCTATCCCCATCCACCACTCGACAATCTCGTTGCGACCGTGCAACTCCCCGTCAGCCGTCTGCGGGTCGTAGACCGCGTCCACTGTGAACAGTGAGGCGATGTCGTCGGGGTCGTTCGACGTCCACGCCTCGATATAGGCGTCCATCCACTCGTCGAGACGGTCGCTCATTCCAGATCCAAGCCCACGACGAGAGGCTCCTCCGAGGTGACCTCGAAACCGAACTTCTCGAAGAGGTCGAGTGAGCCATGGAAGGCTGCCCGCTCGTCGGTCGGATCGCGGACCGGGTATCCATCGAGCCTCCTGAACCCACGCTCGGTGAACCCGGAGATCGCTCCTTCGAGGAGGAGGGTGGCCAGACCGTGGCGTCGGTAGGGAGGGGCAATGGCGAAGCAGACGACGGATGCAATCCCCTCGTCCTCTCCATCGGCGAACCCGGGGAACTCCGCTCTTGCAGTGGCATTGCACCAACCCGCCAGCTTGCCGTCGACATAAGCCAGGGTCCCGGTCGTCCGCCCCGCGCTGATCCGATCCAACTGGTCGCGTCGGTTCTCCTGCCAGGGCTCCTCGCCCCAGTTCTCGTTGGTCCTTCCTCCGCGAAAGAAGTACATGCAGTAGCAGGCGCCCCAGGCCGGGTTGTCGGGGGTGGCATCGGTGTCGAAGAACTGGCCGACATCGGAGGCCGCTTCGGGTGTGATCGGCCGGATCTCGATCTCGCCCACCTCTTCGAGATGCTCGGTGGGCCCCGTCGACCGGTCCTCAGACTCGAGATAGTTCCGGATGTTGGCGTCGGTCAACCCCATCTCCGGATGCGCCAGATCGAAGTGGGTCTTGACCGGAGCGATCAGCGACTCGGTGTCCCCGGCAATCAGCTCGACCTCGCAATGACATGTCATCGATCGTGTCATGAGACCGGCAAGGTACCCGTCCGGGCCACATCGGAGTACCAATCGAAGCTGCGCTTCGGGATCCGCCGCCCGGTCTTGTGGTCGACCCAAACCAGGCCGAATCGTTGGGAGTAGCCGTCGACCCATTCCAGATTGTCCAAGAAGCTCCAGACGAAATAGCCATCGACAGGCACGCCGCGGTCTCTAGCCCGGCCAACGGCTGCGATGTGGCCTCGCAGATAGGAGATCCGTCTCTCATCGTCGATGGAGCCATCCGCGCCAGGCCCGTCCGAATAGCTGGCCCCGTTCTCGGTGACCAGGATCGACGCCGGGGCGTACTCGAAGTTCAGGTGCTCGAGATAGCCGGTGAGCCCATCGGGGTCGATCTTCCAACCGGTCTCCGTGTAACCAGGCTGCGGATCGGT
>CAZRID010000361.1:0-3414 GCA_964600055.1 uncultured Acidimicrobiaceae bacterium | reverse complement strand
CTCGGACATCAAGCGCTCCAGGGGCGGG
Source organism: uncultured Acidimicrobiaceae bacterium (assembly GCA_964600055.1). Classification (GTDB taxonomy): domain Bacteria; phylum Actinomycetota; class Acidimicrobiia; order Spongiisociales; family ZC4RG35; genus JARDZU01. The sequence continues at coordinate 3,386 of CAZRID010000361.1, read as the reverse complement.
ATTCGTGATGTCGAGTTCTCCGTGCAGCTGCTCCAGCTCGTACACGGCAGACTCGATGCCGATCTGCGTCTTCCGGCGACCCTCGATGCGCTCGAGGCACTCACCGAGCACGGGTTCGTGGACCCTGACGACCACATCCGTCTCGCCGACGCCTACCGCTTCCTCAGGAACCTCGAGCATCGCATCCAGATCTGGGATCTGCGACAGACCCACGAAGTTCCGGAGAGCTCCAAGCGAAGGGCCCAGCTCGGGCGCGCCCTCGGTTTCAGCATCGACCCTGCCCGTGAGCTCGAGACCCGCCTGTCGGAAGTCAGGTCTGTCGTTCGCGACGTGCACGAGCGTCTCTACTTCCGGCCCATTCTGGAGGCATTGGTCGGTTCCCCCAGCGCCCGGCTAGGTGTGGAACAGGCCGCACTCCGCCTCGAGGCTCTTGGGTTCAAGGAGGTCAACGCGGCGAGACGTGCGCTCGAGGAACTGACGTCCGGGCTCAGCCGGCGCTCCCGGGCCATGGATCAGATGCTCCCGCTGATGCTCGACTGGCTATCGCTCACCCCGGACCCCGATCTGGGCCTGGCCCAGCTTCGAATGGTGCTCGCCAACACCCCTGACCATGCCGCATTGGTGACCCTCCTCCAGACCAACCCGCTTGCCGGCGAGCGACTCTGTCACCTCCTGGGGACCAGCAGGCTGATCGGTGACCTCATCGATCGCGTTCCCGAGTTCATCCCGCGGCTTGCCAGTGATCGGTTGCTCGGCGAGATTCGTGATCGCGATCAGGAGATCGAGCGTCTGCGCGAGCTCCTCGACAACCGACCCGACCTCGATACAAAAATCGGGACCGTTCGCAGGTTTGCCCGGCGCCGCAAGCTGAGAATCGCGGCCAGGGACATACTGGGTGAGGCCGACACCGCAGACACGCTTGCCTCGCTCACCGACAGTGCCGACGCCACTGTGATCGGCGGGATTCATATCGTCACCGGGGGCAGCCCGGCCGGATTCGTCGTCATCGCCATGGGCAAATGGGGAGGTGGCGAGCTCTCCTACGGGTCGGATCTCGATCTCATGTACGTCTTTGAGGATGAGGCCAAACGTGAGGAGGCCATGAGGATCGCAACCGAACTGACCAGGGTCGTCTCGGAGCCGACCAGGCACGGCGAGGCCTACACCCTCGATGCCGACCTGCGGCCCGAAGGTCGCAATGGGCCCCTCGTACGCTCCCTCGAGAGCTTCCGCCGTTATTACGACGAGTGGGCCGAGCCGTGGGAGATGCTGGCATTGGTGAAGGCCCGCCCGGTGGCTGGTGATGAGGCGCTCGGTTCCGACTTTCTCGAGATGATCAGCAGCCATGTCTGGCGCCAAGAGCTCTCGAAGGACTTTCTCCGCTCCATCCGTGAGATCAAGGCACGGGTCGAGAAGGAGCGGATACCCGCAGGTGAGGATCCCGACTACCACCTAAAATTGGGTCGGGGCAGCATCAGTGACATCGAGTTCCTCACGCAACTCCTTCAACTCCGGCACGGGGGGGCAATCGACTCATTGCGCGTCACCGGGACCCTGGATGCCCTCCATCTCGTGGCCGAGCACGAGTTGGTCCCGTCGGACGAGGTTCGATCTCTCGTCGACGCCTACCTCTTTTGCACCAGGGTGCGTCTCCGACTACATCTTCAGGTAGGGCGTGCCGTCGACTTCCTCCCAACGGATCCCGATGCCCTCCGAAGTCTTGCCGCCTCGCTCGGCTTCGATCGCTCGGCCGAGCTGCGGGACGAGTATCGCCGGGTCACCCGTCGCGCCCGCCAGGTCTTCGAGAACAGGTTCTACGAGTGACCCTCTCCGTAATTGGGACGGTGAGGGGTCAGATACGGACCTGTGGGTCCCAATTACGAAGGGGGCGGACGACGGTTAGCCTCACCTGATGATCAGCCCGGAGCGGCTAGCCGGGTTGGTGGAGGGGATTGTCCCCAAGGCGGTCGAATTGCGTCGTCTTCTCCACCGACACCCTGAGCCATCCCATGAGGAACACCAGACCACGGCTTTGATCGCGACTTCTCTGGACGAGAACGGGGTCACATATCACGACCGACAGCCCAAGACAGGGTTGTGGGTCGACATCGGGGACGACCCACTGATCGGGTTTCGGGCCGACCTCGATGCATTGCCAATCCTCGAGCCAGAGGACAGCGTTCCCCGCTCTCAGAACCCCGGGTGGATGCACGCGTGCGGCCACGATGCCCACGCAGCCATCGCCTTCGGGATGACCCTGGCCCTTCGCCAACTCGACCTCCCGGTGGGGATCCGGGTGCTCTTCCAACCCGCAGAGGAGTCCTTTCCCGGTGGGGCTGCCGAGCTCGTCGAGGAGGGCTTGGTCGACGGATTGAAAGGCATCCTGGCCTTTCATGTCGACCCGGGCCTAAAAACGGGCAAGGTCGGAAGCCGGGTTGGCCCCATCACTGCCAGCGCCGACAGGCTGACCATCGTCCTCGAGGGCCCAGGCGGGCACACGGCAAGGCCGCATCAGACGGTGGACCTCATTTCCGATGCGGCCCGTCTGGTTCATGAGCTACCGGGTGTGCTCAGACGGACAATCGACGCTCGAAGCCCGCTCACCGTTGCCTTCGGCTCGATCCACGGTGGGCGCTCCGCGAATGTGATCCCGACACGGGTCGAGCTGCAAGGGACTGCCCGCACCCTCGATCGCGGCCTATGGGATGTCCTCCCCGGGCTCATGGACAAGGCGATTGGGAGCCTGATGGCCATGTCGGGCGCCGACTACAGCCTGGACTACGAGCAGGCCATCCCGCCGGTGGTGAATGATGAGGCGGTGGTTCGGGCGGCGACGGCGGGGATTAACGGGGCCTTGGGGTCGGAGACAGTGGTACCGACCCAAGCCTCGATGGGTGGCGAAGACTTCGCCAACTACCTGGCGATCACACCAGGCGCCCTCCTCCGACTGGGATCGTCGGGAAAGGGTAAGGATCTCCACTCTCCTGGCTTCGTGCTCGACGAAGCCAGCATCGGATTCGGGGTCAAGGCTGGGGTCGCTGCCATCGTGGGGCTGGTCGAGGAGCTCTGACCTCAGGAGCCAAACGAGCATCGGTGCCTACCATCGTCACGGATGGCAGTAAATAGCGAGACCGACCCGGCACCGACGCCTTACGAGCCCCACATCGGTGAGACCCGTCAGTACTGGCGGGACATCATCCTCGGGGTCAATGACGGCCTGGTGTCGATCTTCCTTCTGGTGGTCGGGGTGGTCGGAGGTGGGCTCGACACCCAACAGGTTCTGCTGACCGCCCTCGCCGGCGCCGTGGCCGGTTCGGTCTCGATGGCGGCAGGCGAGTTCCTCGCGACCAAGTCCCAGGACGAGGTTCTCGAGGCGGAACTGAAAC
>CAZRID010000360.1:0-3434 GCA_964600055.1 uncultured Acidimicrobiaceae bacterium | reverse complement strand
TGCACCGGTGATCCGGCCCGCCGCTCGGGCAACGAGTACATCTTCCAGATGCTCGCCATGCAGAACATCGAGACCCTGAATCGCATTGGCGCCAAGAAGATCATTTCCCCACTGCTTCAACACAATGATGAACGAGTACCCCCAACTCGGCGGTCACTACGAGCTGGTGCACCACAGCCAGTTCCTCGAATGGCTGATCGACCAGGGTCGCCTCGACCTCTCCCAGGCCAAACTCGAGGAACGGATCGTCTATCACGACGCCTGCTTCCTCGGTCGCCACAACGACATCTACATGGCCCCCCGCAACGTGATCGGTCGCCTGGGGGGCATCGAGGTGGTGGAGGCCAGCGCCAACGGAACCAAGGGCATGTGCTGCGGGGCCGGCGGCGCGCGCTTCTGGATGGAGGAGTCCGTTGGCACCAACATCAACGACGCCCGGGCCGAACAGCTCGTCACCACCGGCGCCAGCCGCATCGCCACCGCGTGCCCGTTCTGCTACGTGATGATCGACGACGGCGTGAAGGGTCTCGGCAAGGAGGACGGCGAGGTGAAGGTGGCCGACATCGCCCTGCACCTCCTCGAGGCCATCGAAGCCGGAGAGGCCGAGCCCGCATGACGATCCTCGACGGCAGCGTCAGCGCGTGAGCCGCGCGGCAGAGTCACCCGCTGCGGAGCTCCCGGCGCTGCTCGGTGTTGATGCCGAACTGGCACAACCACCATCGCCGGTCGGACCGTCCGGTGATGACATCGAAGGGCCGGTTGTGGGAGAGGGCCAATGCCAGGGTCACTGCGGTCAACACCAGTGACGCCACCCAGGTGACGGCAACGTCCATCTGACCTCCCATCTGCTCGCGGCCTGAGACTAGTGGGCGATGGGCCACACGGGGTCGGTCAGATGCTCTGACGGTAACCGAAGAACTCGTGGTCCTGGTTGTATCCGCCGTAGCCCCCTCCGACATCGGAGAAGTTCTCGACGAACTCGATGCCCTCGATCCACTTGACCTGCTTGAAGCCGAGTTGGACCTCGTTGCGGAGACGCAACGGGGCGCCGTGGCCGTAGTCGAGCGGCAGGTCGTTCATGTCATAGGCCAGCATCGTCAGGTGGTAGCTCATCTGCTCGATCGGGTGCGCGTCGTAGTAGATGCCGCCGTCGGGGCCGTCGCCGAGTGAGTAGAAGACGACCCAACGAGCATCGGCTCGGGGCCGGACCAGATCCACGACGGTCTGCATGGACACCCCGCCCCATTTGGCGACGCCCGACCACCCTTGGATGCAGAAGTGCTGGGTGATCTGCTGGTGGTAAGGGAGGGCACGCAGCTGCCTCAGGTTCAGCTCGACGGGGTTGTCGACGAGACCGCCGATCCGCAGCCGGTAGTCAGCGAAGTTGTTCGCATACAGGTCCCGGTACTCGTCGGTCTCGGGGTACTTGCCGTTATGCCACAGATAGGGCGAGATGTCGTCCTCGTGGTATTGGCCGGGCTTGGCGTCGATGTGTTCGAACAGGCGCTGCAGGGGACCGATCAGAGCGTAACCGACGCGCTGGACCGTCCGGGGGTGACGCAACGTGAACGGGGTGGCCGCAACCCATCCGACGATCGCTACGACCATCGACGCCGCGAAGATCCAGAAGCCGGCCCAGGAGTCGTCGTTTCGGCTGGCGTACATGAAGTTCAGGTTCTCGCGTACGCCAGTCGTGACCACCAAGGTCACGTGCATCACGATGAAGAAGAGGAACCAGACCATGACGAGGAAGTGCAGCGAACGTGCGGTCTGGATGCTGAGCACCGAACTGACGCGCCGGAAGCGGGTGGACAACGCCGGCGACATGCCCAGGCCGGTCACGATGGCCAACGGGCTGGCGACGAAGACGGTGACGAAGTACGCGATCACCTGCAGGCTGTTGTAGGCCACCCAGCCGTCATCGACGGGCCAGTCCAGCGAGAGGTACTGCAGGGCCACCGAAGCCGCGTTGGGAATGTGATCCCAGGTCATCGGGACCAGACGCCGCCAGTGCCCGGTGGCGAAGATCATCACGTAGAAGACAGCTCCGTTGAGGAGCCAGAGCATGTCGACACCGAGGTGCCACCAGCGGGCCAGGCCGATCGAGTGGCGGATCCCGGGCAGCCCGATCTGACCGGGCAGCGACACCGAGTCCTGTTTCGCCGTCCACAACGGGTCCTCGGGGACCTCCTTCTGGAACCGGAACCATTCCTTGCCCGGCGTGCTGTGCCGGGTCCAGTACAACCGGGGGTGGTCGGTCATGATCTGGATCCCGGACCGGATGATGAAGATCATCATGAAAAGGTTCAAGAAGTGCTGCCAGCCAACCCAGGTTGGGATGCCCGGCTGGCCGTTGGCCGGCTCCACGGTGCCGGGGGACCGTTCGATGAAGGACTGCACCGAGGCCAGGCCGCGCAACTCCTTGGCGACGGCGATCCCGATGATCAGGAGCAGGAACCCGATCGGGAGGAGCCACAGCAGGTTGAACCAGCGGGACCGGCCCACCCTCACCCGCGGAGCGATGCCGGACTGGACGGGCACCGACCCCGCCCAAGTGGCGGGGTCGACGACATCCTCCCCTTCGGTCAGTTGCGAGCGGAGGGTTCGGAGGGACTCGGGGGTGACGTTCGACGGTGCGGGAGCGGGCAACTCGTCGCGACTCGCGCCCTTGCTGGCGGATACGTCGTCGGCGTCCATGCCCGTACGTTACGCCCTCCCCTTGGGCGTTGCCCCGGGCGACCGGGATGGCAGGGTAAGGATCGTCACAACCAACTGAGGAGCGGCGTGCACACCACCCAGGTCAGCGACGAGGCGCTGACCCGCATCGGTCGGCGATGGCCCCCATATGAGGCGACGAGCACGGACCGGAGCCGCCCCGGTCAGCCGAGCGCGACCCGGTGGCTCATGGAAGTGTGAGTAGCACCTCTCCGGCGTGCACCTCCACCCGGTAGACCGGCGTTGGCTTGAGGGCTGGGAGTTGGAGGGGCTCGCCGGTGAGGAGCGAGAACTGGGAGCCGTGCTTCCAGCACTCGAGCACCAGTTCGTCCTCGCAGACCTCTCCTTCGGACAGAGACACGTTCTGGTGGGTGCAGCGGTCCCCGATGGCGAAGACGTCGGCACCGATCCGGACGACGGCGATCGCCAGGCCCTCGACCTCGAAGCGCCGTGCCTTGCCTGCTTCCAGCTCGTCGAGTCGACCAGAGGATCATGCGGTGGGCGCTCATCGGATCGTGAGGGTATCGACCATGGCGTCGGTGCCGTTCGCTCGGGACGATCAGCCTTGATCCGGGTCAGGCCCGTGCCAGGCGCAACGGTCACGAACTTCGGGGGTCGTCGCAATCATGATGATCTCGCCGTTGTTGGCGACCTCCCAGCCGTGGAGGGACTGGCGCGCGAGGTTGGTGATCGCGGCGAGATCGTCGTGGTCGTGGTCG
>CAZRID010000359.1:0-3440 GCA_964600055.1 uncultured Acidimicrobiaceae bacterium | reverse complement strand
TTGGCCAGCATGAGAAACCCCGGAGTGCAGAAACCGCACTGCAACCCATGATGATCCCAGAATGCTTGTTGGAGGGGGTGGAGCTCGCCGTCGACCGCCAGGCCCTCCACCGTCTCGAGAGCCGCTCCTTCACATTGCACCGCGAAGAGCAGACAGGACCTGACCGGGCTGCCGTCCATCAAGATGGTGCAAGCGCCACAGACGCCGTGCTCACACCCGAGATGGGTGCCCGTGAGCCCGCAGTCTTCGCGAAGAGTGTCGGCCAGCGTCTTGCGCGGCTCGACCTCCACCCGGTAGTCGACTCCGTTCACCGTCAGCGTCACGGCCCGCGGCGAGCTCACATCGTCTCCTTGGTCGCTTCTCGGATCATCTTCCGAATCCGATCCGGTGTGGCGGGCATCTCCATGACTTGTACACCCAGTGGTCGCAGTGCGTCAGATACCGCGTTGATCACAGCCGCCGGGGCGCCAATGGCGCCGCCCTCCCCGAGACCCTTGGCCCCGGTGACCGAGGCATCGGTGATGGTCTCGAGATGATGGATCTCGATCGACGGGACCTCCGAGGCGGTGGGTGGGAGGTAATCGAACAGAGTGGTGGTGAGGAGGTTGCCCCCCTCGTCGTAGACCACCTCTTCGAACAGAGCGTTAGCGATTCCCTGCACCACTCCACCCGCGATCTGGCCATCCACGATGACAGGGTTGATTAGGAGCCCGGCATCCTCCACGACTACGAATCGGTCGACACGAACCCCTCCGGTCTCGAGGTCCACCTCCACCATCGCAACGTGGCATGCGTTGGAGAACGTCCCGGCTGGGTCATAGCTGGCGGTGGCACGGAGACCGGGTTCGCGTTCCGGGGCGAGCTTTGGCGTCTGGTGATACGCCTGCCGTGCGAGGTCGGATATGTCCACCCCCCGCTCGGTTCCACGCACGAGCGCCCGTCCTCCAACGAGGGCGATGTCTTCGGGAGCTGCCTCCAGCATGTCCCCCGCCACCGCCACTATCGCCTCGCGGAGCCTCTCCGCGGCCAGCTTGGTGGCGCCACCACTGATCACCATCGAGCGACTTGCGAAGGTGCCCCATCCATAAGGGGTGCGGTCGGTGTCGCCATGCACGACTCGAATCGACTCCAACGGCAGGCCGAGCTCGTCGGCGATCACTTGACTCAAGGTGGTGACCAACCCCTGACCGTGCGGGCTGGCTCCGATCCGGACCTCCACCCCTCCCGAAGGATCCATGGCCATCTCCACCGTCTCGTAACCGGGGGTCACATCCATGTTCCTCGGGGCAAATGCCGGGGTGCCGTATCCGGTGCGTTCGGAAAACACCGAAAAGCCGATCCCAACAAACCTCCCGGCCTTCCTGGCCTCGGCCTGCCGCCGTCGGAAAGAGTCGAGGTCCACCACCTCGGCCGCCTTCTCCAGGGATGCGAGGTACGAGCCTTCGTCGTATACGATTCCGGTCGCCGATCGATAGGGAAACCGGGTGATCAGATTGCGGCGTCTGATCTCGACCGGGTCCAATCCAAAACGCTCGGCAGCCATGTCCATCATTCGCTCCATGGCCAGGGTGAGCACAGGTCGAGACACTCCCCGGTATGGCGATATCGGGCAGGTGTTGGTGGAAACACCCCTGGCCCGCACCCGGTATGACTGGAAGTCATAGGGCCCAGGGAGTTCGGCCATCGCCATCAGAGGCTCCACACCCCAGGTAACGGGGTAGCAGGAGTAGGCCCCCACATTGGCCACCAGATCTCCTTCGAGAGAGACGAGGCGGGCGTCGGCGTCGAAACTCCCACGGATCCGATAGTGATGATCCCGGCTGTGGAACGATGAGGTGAAGTTCTCCCGGCGGTCCTCGATCCAGGCCAACGATGTGCGCAAATGCCTGGCCAGCCACACGAGCACCGCGTACTCGGCAGGAAGACACATCTTCTGGCCGAAGGCGCCTCCCACCGCCGGGGCGATCACCCGGAGGTCCGCCTCCTGCATTCCGAGAAGGTCGCAGATCGCTGTGCGCAGGACATGAGGCATCTGGGTCGAGGCGTAGAGAGTGACCTTTCCCGTCTCGTCGTCGTAGCGGGCCACTGCTCCCCTGGCCTCGATCGGGGCAGCGCTCTGTCTTCGGCAGGTGACCTCGAGCTCGATGTGCTCGAGTGCAGTGTTGGAGTCGAGGTCGCCGGTGTCGAGCGCGCCCGACACCACGACGTTGGACTCGGCACCGGGATGGATGATCCGGCTGTTGTCTGCCAGAGCGGATTCGGTTGTCACCACCGGCTCCTGCGGCTCGAATTCGACATACACCGCACCGGCCACGTCTTCGGCCTCCCGGCGGGTATCGGCCACCACCGCCGCGATCGGCTCTCCGAGGTAGTTGACCCGGTCGACGGCCAGCAACGGCTGCGAAGCCCGGAAGTAGTCCGGCCGATGGAGGACGGGTTCGATCGCGCCCACTCCGGTCAGATCCGCGGCGGCGAACACCGACGCCCCTTCGGGGCGTTCCATCCCGATGATTCGTGCTGCTGCCATCGGAGAGCGGACAAAGGCCACGGATTGGCAGCCGACAGTCAGATCGGCAATGAACCGTTTGCGACCGGTGAGGAGGTCCGGATCCTCTCGCCTGCGAATAGGGGTGCCAACCAGGTTCATCCGGCTGCCTGCCTGGAAGCTCTCTGGATCAGGGCCCCGACGAGATCGCGTCGATACTCGGTCGAGCCATGGATGTCCTCGAAGGGCTCCACCTCCGCCCGTGCCGCTTCAGCGGCCTCGGCCCAAAGCGGCGGGCCCCAAGTCCCTCCACTGAGGACGGCCTCCGCCGAGGAAAGGCGCAGCGGGACGTCGGATACCCCGCCTGCACCGACCCTTGCCTCGGTCACCGTGTCGTCCCGCACTTCAACCACTACGGCGATCATCACCAATGCGAAGTCGCCCACCCTGCGACTGAACTCGGAGAACCCGGCCAGATGCCCGGATCCGAGTAGTGGCAGCCGGACCTCGGTCAGGAGGTCACCCTCGTCCAGTGCGGTGGTGAATACCGTGGAGAAGAATTCGGACGCCGGGATCCGACGCTCGTGCTCGCTGCTTCGTGTGACCATCGTGGCATCGAGCGTTCGGGCCAGAAGGCACCATTCGGCTGCAGGGTCGGCATGGGCAAGGCTCCCGCCAAATGTTCCTCGCGTACGGATCGGGAGATGGCCCACGTGATGAGCCATGTCGACCATCAGCCGACCGAGCGGGCCGGGGACCACCGGTTGCTCGAAAGCTCGGTGGCGGGTGAGAGTCCCAATCTGAGCTTCGTCCCCATCGATGCTGACGCCTTCGAGTCCGGACACGCGGTTGATGTCGATCAGCGCGACCGGACGTGTCAACCGGAAGTTCATAGCCGGGACCAAGCTCTGGCCACCGGCGAGGACCTTGGCGCCCTCGACGTCGCGGAGCAGGT
>CAZRID010000358.1:0-3455 GCA_964600055.1 uncultured Acidimicrobiaceae bacterium | reverse complement strand
TCTTCTCGATGATGTCGATGGCGTGATCGAGGTGGTCCTGGGTCGTCCTCCGGTTGAGGATGGCAAAACGGAGCACGAAACGGTCGTCGACGGTCGTGGAGGAGAGATGGACAACCCGGTCCCGATTGACGGTCTCCATCGCTTCTCTACCGAGGTCATCGTCCTCGAAGCGGAACGCCACGATCGAGAGATCCGGCTTCCACGGGGTCTCGATCCCGTCGATGCCTGACAGACGGCGATACGCCGAGTCGGCGAGGTCGAGGGTTGTGTCCAGGGCCTCTCGGAAGGGGGCGACGCCGTGGAGATGCAGCGGCAGCCACATCTGCAGGGCGCGGAAGGGCCGGCTCAGCTCCGGGCCGAGGGCGGCGATGTCACGAATCCCCGAGTAGTGATCTTCGTCACCCAAATAGGCACCGCGGCCCTGGTTTGCATCGATGAGGTGCGCTTCATCCCTCACTAGCAGGGCTCCCAAACCGAATGGCATCGACAAACCCTTGTGGGGGTCGATGGCAATGGAGTCGGCGAGGTTGATGCCGGATAGGGCAGAATGACCCCGCTCGGTGAGCTGGAAGAAGCCTCCGTACGCGGCATCCACGTGGACCCAGAGGGCTTCGTTCGATGCGATCTCTGCCAGTGCCAGCAGAGGGTCCACGGTGCCGGTGTCCGTGGTCCCGGCCGACCCGACGACGAGGAAGGGATCCAATTCCGCGCCTCGGTCCTCGTCGATGGCGGTTCGTAGAGCATCCGGCTCCATCCGCAACTCGGAGTCGACCTCGACCGTCCTGATCTGGTCTTTCCGGAAGCCGGCCAGCCGGGCCGCCTTCGCCACCGAATGATGGGTGTGACGTGTGACATAGATGACACCGTTGCCGAAGTCGTCCCCGAGTCGTGCGGTCCGGGCGGCGACCACCCCGGTGAAGTTGGCCGTGGAGCCGCCCGAGAGCAGGACGCCAGACGCCGAGTCGCCAAGGTCGAAGAGAGAGGTCAGCCATTGCACCATGCCGTGCTCGATTGCGGTCATCCCCGGGGCGGCGTGGGACACCCCCGTGTACCGGTTGAGACCGGCGGCCAAGAACTCGGCAAGGGCTGCGGTGTAGAGCCCTCCGTTGGGGATGTAGGACAGGTGCCCGCCCGAAGGGTGAAAGACACCGGACCGGCCCGCTGCCACGACGTCGGAGAGGATTGCTTCGAGGGATCGGCCGTCCTCGGACGGCGGGGTCATGAGCTTGGCGGCCAGTAATTCGTCCAAATCGGCACCTGAAGCCGGCATGGTGTCTGCCTCGTCGAACCAATCCTGGAGCAAGGCGAGGACACTCTCTGCAAGCTGGGCGCGTTCCTGGTGGCCCGGTTCGAGGACTCCTGACATCGGGTTCAAGGTAGCCCGGGCGGGGTAGCTTCGCCCACCCCAGATCTCTGCATCTACGATCACGCGATCTACACCTTGCAGTCGATCTGATGTCAGGTTTTCTCTTTCCCCGCACGCCCAGCGGTCGATCCTCGCTGATCCCATCGCCACCGTGGCATTACTCGGGCGAGATGCTCACCGTCGAGTATCGAACCGACCCCGATCGCGTCGCAGAGCTGTTACCCGATGGGGTGGATCTGGCGGCCGAGGATCCTGGAGCCGTGGCCCTGATCTGGGCCGATTGGCAGAGTTGTGGGGACAGCTTCGAGGAGGTCCTCGACCCGGTGCGCTCCCAGTACAAGGAGTGCTTTGCCGTCGTCAGATGTAGCTGGGAGGGGGAGACCTGGAGCCGGTGTGTCTACATCTGGGTCGACAAGGATTTCGCCCTTGTGCGTGGGTATCACCAGGGCTACCCCAAGAAGCTGGGCAGCATCTGGATGACCCGCCCGATCACCGTCGGTCGTGCCGGGCCCAGACTCGAGACCGGAGGTCGATTCGGCGCCACGCTAGCTGCGGCCGATCGGTCCCTGGCCCGGGCCGTGGTCACACTGAAGGATCCTGCCGAAGGTCCAGGCTTCGTCAACGGCCATCGGATGCTTCACAACCGGTGGTGGCCGGCCATCGAGTCCGATGGGACGGGGTCAATGGACGAGCTTGTCACGATGAGCGGTTACGACGGCGAGATCATCGACGTGTGGCGAGGGGAGGCCGAGCTGGAGTTGTTCGATTCCCCGAGCGACGAGCTCTCGCTGCTCGCCCCGCTGGAAATCATCGGTGGCTATTACCACCGGGTTGGTGTTTCATGGAACGGCGGCACCACACTGCGCCGGACAGTCCCAATGGAGGTTGAAGACCAATGACGATGATCCTCGACGAGCTCAAGGAAAGGGGCAAGACCGGTCTCTACATCGGCGGCTCCTGGTTTGCCGGCGTGGGCGAGCTTCCCGTGGTGGACCCGGCCACCGAGGACGTCCTGGTCAACGTCGGATTGGCCGAAGCGAGTCATGCCGAGGACGCGGTCGACGCAGCGTCGGAGGCCCTCGGCCCCTGGGCTGCGACACCTCCGAGGGAGCGTGGCGAGGTCCTCCGGCGAACCTTCGAAGCGATCCGGGCCAGAGAGGAGGATCTTGCGGAGCTCATCGTCCTCGAGAACGGCAAGGCATTCCCCGATGCCCTGGGCGAGGTCCGCTACGCGGCCGAGTTCTTCAGATGGTTCTCCGAGGAGGCGTCCCGGATCGGGGGAGAGGTTCGCCTTGCCCCTGGTGGGGACAAGCGGATCATCACCGTTCGCCAACCGGTCGGGGTCAGCGTCATGATCACCCCCTGGAACTTCCCGGCGGCGATGGCCACCCGCAAGATCGGCCCCGCCCTGGCCGCAGGTTGCACCGCAATCGTCAAGCCGGCGTCGGACACCCCGCTGACGACGCTCGCCGTCGTCCATCTGATGGAGGAGGCAGGTCTTCCGCCAGGGGTGGTCAACGTCGTGGTGGCCAAGGGGTCATCGGGTGTGATCGAGCAGATGCTCCACGACCCGAGGGTGCGCAAGCTGTCCTTCACCGGGTCTACCGAGGTCGGCCAGATGTTGCTCAAGGTGGCCGCCGATCAGGTCCTCAATGTCTCGATGGAGCTGGGTGGCAACGCCCCCTTCATCGTGTTCGGCGATGCGGACCTCGACTCCGCCCTCGAGGGCGCCATGGTGGCCAAGATGCGAAACGCCGGTGAGGCCTGCACCGCGGCCAACCGCTTCCTGGTCCACGCTTCGGTCGCCGATCAGTTCACGGCGATGCTGGCCGGTGCCATGGGAGCGATGAAGGTCGGCCCCGGGATGGATCGCAGCACCCAGGTCGGTCCCATGATCAACGAGAAGTCACGTGACGACATCGCCGAGATGGTCCAGGCTGCCGTGGACTCCGGGGCCGGCGTCGCCACCGGTGCTTCGGTTCCCGATCGACGCGGCTACTTCTACGAGCCCACGGTCCTCTCCGGTGTGTCCCCGGACGCGGCCATTCTCGACCAGGAGATCTTCGGCCCGGTGGCCCCCGTGGTCACC
>CAZRID010000357.1:0-3455 GCA_964600055.1 uncultured Acidimicrobiaceae bacterium | reverse complement strand
GTGTAAGGCACCCGCGGCAACTCCCGGGCTTGATAGACATCACCTTCGAAGATCTCGGGCGCATCCATTTGGTTGGCGATACCGTCCAGGCCGGCCGCGAGCACTGCCGAGTATGCGAGATACGGGTTGGCATCAGCGCCCGGGATCCGGCATTCGATTCGCAGACTCTGACCGTGACCCACCACACGAAAGCCGGCGGTGCGGTTGTCATAGCTCCAGCCCAGCCTCGTCGGCGCCCACGACGCGTCCTGGTAGCGCTTGTAGGAGTTGATTGTTGGAGCAAAGAACACCATCAGCTCGGGAACATGTGCCATCCAGCCGCCGAGGAACCAGCGGAACACATCGGACCCGTGGACCGGGCCGAAGATCTGATCGCCCGGAAAGGCGCTCTCCTCGCCGGACCAGAGGCTGACGTGGAGGTGACACGACGACCCGGCTTCTGTCATGTCCGGTTTGGCCATGAATGTGATCGAGACTCCAGTGTTATCGGCGATCTCTTTCATCGCCTGCTTCATCACAGTGTGCCGGTCGGCCATTCCCAGCAAGTCCGTGAACCGGATGTTCATCTCATGCTGCCCCCGACCCCACTCCCCCTTCGAGTTCTCGACCGGGATTCCCGAGGCCGACAGATGGCGCCGCACCTGGCCGTTGTAGAACTCCTCCCTCGTCCCCTGAAGGAGGTGGTAGTCCTCGATATACCAACCTGAGGGGCGCATCCCCTCGTACTTCTTCTCCGCAGCCTCCCGATACGAGTCCTCGAACAGGAAGTACTCGAGCTCGGAGGCTCCTTTTGCGATGTATCCCGACTCGGCGACACGTTCGAGCTGACGTCGCAGGATGGTGCGAGGAGCCACCGTCACCAGGTCGTCGGTCCGCGGGTCCTCCAGATCGCAGAGAACGAAAGCGGTCCGGTCGAGCCACGTTGCGAGTCGCAGCGTGCTCAGATCGGGGACCATGTGGAAGTCTCCATAGCCCAGCTCCCAGTTGGCGTAGGTGTAGCCGGGGACCGGCTCCATCTCCATGTCGACGGTGAGGAGATAGTCACAACCATGTGTCCCGTGATCTGAGATCTCTTCGATGAAGTGATAGGCGTCGAACCGCTTCCCGTGAACCCGCCCGTAGTGGTCGGTGAAGGCCACTACGACGGTGTCGATGTCACCAGAGGCAACACTCGACTCCAGCTCTGCGCTGCTGATCATCCCTCGCAACCCGGCCATGCTTGCTCCGCTCATCGACGCCTGTACTGAGACGATGAGGGTAGGCATCCGGAGTCCCTCGCTGCCCCGGTAGAAGGGTCGAGAAATCAGGCTCATCAGACGGCATCGACGGGTGACTGCTCCCTAATCTTCACCCGGTATCCGAAAGGGAGGTACGTCAATGTCGACCGAACGCAAGGTCGGCTCGGTCACCTATCGCGATGTCGATCAGGGATACTTCGAGCAGCGGGGCCTGAAGCGACATGCAGGGATCTGGTCGCTGTGGGCCTTGGGGGTGGCAGCGGTAATCTCCGGCGACTTCTCTGGCTGGAACTTCGGCCTCGATGTCGGCGGGTTTGGCGGTCTTCTCATCGCCACGGCGGTCATCACCGTGATGTACATAGGGCTCTGCTACTCGATCGCCGAGATGTCTCCTGCACTACCCCACACCGGAGGGGCCTATTCCTTCGCCCGGTCGTCCATGGGGCCGTGGGGTGGCTACATCACCGGTTTGGCCGAGAACATCGAGTATGTGGTGACGCCGGCGGTGGTGGTCTTCTTTGCCGGGGCGTATGCGCAGCCAGTGTTCGAGAGTCTGTTCGAGATCACGATCCCCCAACCCGTGTGGTGGCTGATCTTCTACGTGATCTTCGTCGGGCTCAACATCATCGGCGTCGCGGCGACCATGAGGTTCTCGGTGGTGATCTGTTTGATCTCCCTGGCGGTCCTGGTGGTCTTCTTCGTGCTGGCAATACCCGACTTCGATGCGTCGCTCCTGACCAACATCGCACCCGAGGCCGGGAACAGCTCGTTCCTGCCGTTCGGGTCAGCGGGAATCCTGGCGGCACTCCCATTCGCAATCTGGTTCTACCTGGCGATCGAGGAGCTGCCATTGGCTGCCGAAGAGTCGATGGACCCGAAACGGGACGTGCCGAAGGCAACCTTGCTCGGTCTGCTCACCCTGGTCATCACCGGTGCCCTCGTGTTGTTCCTCAACACCGGAGTCGGTGGTGGGGCCGAGGGGATCAGGGCGTCGGGCGAACCGCTGCTCGAAGGATTCCGGGCCGTTCTCGGCAGCGAGACCAGCGCAGCCCTGCTTGGCCTGGCTGCCCTGACAGGTCTGATCGCCAGCTTCCACACCATCATCTATGCCTACGGGCGCAACATCTACTCCCTGTCCCGCGCCGGGTACTTCCCCCACTGGATGTCCATTACCCATGGAACGAGGAAGACACCATGGGTGGCGCTGCTTCTGGGTGGAGTGATTGGATACGGGCTCTGTCTCCTGCTCTACAACTTCGCGGCGGGCACGGCGGTTGGAGACGCTCTCCTGACCATGGCGGTCTTCGGTGCGGTGATCTCTTACTTCATGCAGATGCTGTCGTTCGTGCTCCTGAGAAGGAAGTTCCCGGACATCAGCCGTCCCTATCGCAGCCCTATCGGGACCTGGGGAGCCGGGATCGCCGGTCTCATCGCCCTGGTTTCGTTGGGCTCCCTATTCATCATCCCGGGATACCGACCCGGAGTGTTGGGGGTGGCGATCTGGTTTGCGCTGGGCATCCTCTACTTCGCGGCGTCGGGGCGGAAGAAGCTGGTCTTGTCACCCGAAGAGGAGTTCGCCATGACCCAAGGGGAGCACGGCGACCCCCAGGAAGAGGGTTACGGCCAGACTCAGGTGGCCGACACCCAGGCTTAGGGAAGGCTCATCTCGTTCTGGCGCGCCGATCGGCGCGCCAGAACGGGACGGATCAGGGCAGCTCTGAGATGACCGTCCTGAACTCGTCTTCGGTTAGCGCGGCCAGCGTCACGGTGCTCACGTTGCCCTGCCCGCCGAGCACCATCAAGGCCTTGGCAGCAGCTCCAGCGTCCGGTGCCTCCACGACTGTGACGAAGTCGTATTGACCGAAGGTCAGATAGAAGTCCTTGATGCTTACCCCGAAGGCCCCCAGGGCCTCCCGGGCCGCGTCCAGACGGACCGGGCTCTCCTTGATCGCCTTGATTCCCTGCGCCGTGTAGTTGCCGAGGGTGATGAATGTCGCCATGAGACTCTCCTTTCGACGAACCCCCGAACCTACTCCTCCGGGTCAGCTCTCGTATCGCTGGTCACGCCAGCGAATAGCCTCTTTCAGACCCTTCTCGGCGGCGATGCGCTCGAACTCCTGACGTTCTGGCACCCGGGCCGACTCGATCTCGGCCCCGATCTGGACGCCCTCCAACAGAGCCTCTCGGAACCCGGCGATCTCCCATGAGCGGTTGATG
>CAZRID010000356.1:0-3460 GCA_964600055.1 uncultured Acidimicrobiaceae bacterium | reverse complement strand
GGGGATTCGGGATGACAGAATTGGATTCAGGTCCCTCGGGCCCTAATTGAGTCCCCCCTCGAGAAGCTTCCCCGGCTTCACAGGGCAACGATGGAACCCCTCCAAGCGGCAACCTTCGGGTTGCCGCGCGTCCCGTTCACTCCTCGGACCGACCGGGTCAGCCTCCCATGAAGGCCGCCACGTCCTCCTGCGAGAAGAATTCTTGCTGTCGGTCGATCGAGCAGCCGGCTGAGATAGAGGACAACAGATCGAGCACCTCGACTCTTTCCTCCATGGTCAGATCAACCATGGTGGCGTTGTCGGCGACAAAGGTCTCCATGGCAGCGATGTCGGTCTCGCAGTCACCGGACGTGTCTGATCCGATTGTGTCGGCAGTGGAGGCAAAACTCTGGATCCACTCCAGATAGGGAACGACCCCGGGCGCTTCTCTCTCCGCGATGTCGATCATCGCCGCGAACGCCTCTTCATCATCCGCGGTTTCGAAGTCAGGGCAATTGAGATTCTCGATGTCATCCTCGAAGCCGCTTGTGACCGACTCCAACTCGGTTCCAAGCGTTTCCATGTCTTCAACGTTCATCGTCGCAAAGTCGAATCCTTCGAGAGCCGGCTCCATTGCCTTGAAGAAACTGACCATCACCTCGACGCACTCGGCGGGCATGTCATCGATGTCGTCGACGGTGCCCGCGCCATCGTCCTGGTCATCGGCGGCCGTGGCCACGGTGGTCGCATCGGCGATCGTGGATGTGGTGCTCTCGTTGGCGGTGGTCGTGTCGGTGGCCTCGGTCCCGCCGCCACAGGCCACGAGGGCCATCACCAGCAGCAGAGTCAGTGTCTTCAAAGCCCTCATCTTGGCCCTCTCGTTTCTGGTCCCAAACTTGGACAACTGTACGACTCGTCGCGCCACTAGTCGTCCACTAAAGGGCGACCTGCTTGCCGATCTCGATCACCTGTTCCTGGGGTAGGCGGAAGTACTCGACCGCACTCGACGAGTTGCGATGCATCAGTGCGAATAAGCCGGAGCGCCAGCGCTCGATCCCACGACTCTTGGTGATGATCGTTTCGCGGCCAATGAAGTAGGTGGCGTCGTCGGGATCGAAACCGAACTCGGGGTCGACGATGTTGGCCAGAGCCCGTGGCACGTTGGGCTCATCCATGAATCCGAAGTGAATGACCACCTGAACAAATCCCTCACCCAGGTCGTGGACGGTGGCCCGGCGCACCTGGGGAACCCGCGGCACGCTGGAGGTTTGAACTGCGACCAGGACCACGGTTTCGTGAAGCACCTCGTTGTGCCGGAGGTTGGCCAGAAGGGCGGGTGGGGTCACACCTGGGTCCGGGAAGAGGTAGGCCGCGGTCCCCGGGACACGAAGCTGGGGGTGGAGGGCGATCGAACCGATGAAGCGCTCGATGGGGAGTTCGCCTCGCTTGAGCACAGCGGTCAGCTTTCGGCGACCCGACTTCCAAGTGGTCATCACCGTGAACATCACGACACCGACCACAAGTGGGAACCATCCCCCGGCCGGGACCTTGATGATGTTGGCGGCGAAGAAAGCGAGGTCGACCACCAGGAACAGTGCGGTCAGACCCACCACGACCGGGGTCGACCACTTCCAACGATCTCGCATCACGAAGTAGAGGAGGATGGTGGTGATGACCATGGTGGTGGTCACCGCCACCCCGTACGCTGCCGCCAGGTTGGTGGAACTGCGGAAGGCGAGCACAAGTCCGACGCAGGCGACCATCAGGCCCCAGTTGATGGTGGCGACATAGATCTGCCCGACCTCACGAGGCGAGGTGTGATCGATGTGAATGCGGGGCAGGTAGCCGAGCTGCACCGCCTGCACGGTCAGGGAGTAGGCACCCGAGATCAACGCCTGGGAGGCGATCACAGTTGCCAAGGTCGCCAGGATCACCATCGGGAGCACCGCCCAGGACGGCGACATCCTGAAGAAGGGGTTATCGATCGTCTCCGGGTTGGCGATCAGCATCGCCCCTTGCCCGAAGTAGTTGAGGAGCAGTGCGGGAAAGACGACGATGTACCAACCGAATCGGATCGGCCTCTTTCCAAAATGTCCCAGGTCGGCGTAGAGGGCCTCGCTCCCGGTCACGACCAGGAAGATCGCCCCCATGGCAAGGAATGCAAGCCGGGGAGCGTCACCGATGAACCTCACACCATGGATCGGATTGACGGCGGCAAGAATCCCTGGATCCTGCAGGACGTGATAGCCGCCGAGAAGGGCGAGAACGGTGAACCACACGATCATCACCGGCCCGAAGATTGCGCCAACGGTCGAGGTCCCGGCGCGCTGGATGCTGAACAGGGCGATCAGGATCGTCACCGCGATCGGGATGACGTAGGGCTCCAATTCAGGGGCCGCCACCTCGAGGCCCTCCACCGCCGAGAGCACCGAGATCGCCGGAGTGATGATCCCATCCCCGTAGAGGAGGGCGGTGCCGAATAGCCCCAACATGATCAGCCCCCATCGGATCCCCGTGGGGCGAACCTTGCGGCCAGGGACCAGGAGGGCAGTCAGGGCGAGAATGCCGCCCTCACCGTGGTTGTCGGCCCGGAGGACGAAGATCAAATACTTGACCGAGACCACCAGGACCAAGGCCCAGAACATGATCGAGAGCACCCCGAAGACACTGGCCCGGTTCACGCCGAGGCCCGTGGCGACGTGGAAGGACTCACGAAAGGCGTAGAGAGGGCTGGTGCCAATATCGCCGTACACGATGCCGAGCGCGCCGATAGACGTGATCAGGAGGTAGCGCTTCCCGCGCTTCTTCGCGTAGGTCAAAGCGTGTCTATCCCGGGATGTGGGTGAGGAGATGAGGCATCAGGACGCTGATCCGGGTGGTGGCTCGACCACCGATGTGAGACACAACCGGGTGAGGGTAGCCGTCTGTAGAGTCTTGTCGTGCTGGTCACCATGATCGTGGAGATCCCCAAAGGGAGTCGGAACAAATACGAGACCGACCACGAGTCAGGCGAGATTTTTCTCGACCGGATGCTGTTCACCGCCACCCGCTATCCGGCCGACTACGGGTTCATCCCCGACACCTTCGCCGACGACGGTGACCCTCTCGACATCCTCGCCCTGGTCACCGAGCCGACCTTCCCCGGTTGCCGGATCCGGGTCCGCCCGATCGGGCTCTTCCTGATGGAGGACCAGGGGCACGCCGACCACAAGGTCCTGGCGGTGCCCGATGGTGATCCACTCTGGCGCGAGGCCTCCGACCTGGATGATGTGCCCGAGCACCTGCTGAAGGAGTTGGAGCATTTCTTCGCCGTCTACAAGGAGCTCGAGGACAAGAAGACGGCCACACTCGGGTGGCGTCCGGCATCCGAGGCGTTCGACACCATCGAAAGGGCGAAGGCGGCCGCCATCGAACGCGGGTACTAGCTCAGACCTGGCTGGAGAACCAGAAAGCCCCGGCCGCACCCACCGACGAACCTCAG
>CAZRID010000355.1:0-3463 GCA_964600055.1 uncultured Acidimicrobiaceae bacterium | reverse complement strand
CACGAATCGCATCCGTGTAATTCTCCCCAGACTTCTCCCCAGACTGTGGATAACGGGTAATGATCAGGTTGACAAACCCATGCCTGACCCTCAGGCTGGGCGTATGCCCGATACCTACGTCTATGTCGATGGCTTCAACCTCTACAAGGGGGTCGAAGAGCACATTGTCCGGCGAACCCGCCGCGGGTTACCGGCCCCAGCCCATTGGAAGTGGATCGACCTTGCTGAGCTCGGGAGGCGCTTGGCGCCCACCGATCGGATCAGGCAGATCCGGTACTTCACGGCAAGAGTTACAGCACCCAGCAATGATCCCGGCCTCTCCCAGCGGCAAGAGACCTATCTGCGGGCGCTCGCGACCCTCCCGAACGTGACGCCTCATTTCGGCCAGTTCAAGGTCCGTGCCAAACGAATGCCCTTGTCACGTCCGCCAGGACGCGTCCGGGAACTTGGCTTGAAGATGCTCGGGTTCAGCCCGAAGCGTTACCCGGATGGGAACGTCTCCGTGTACGTGCGAAAGACGGAGGAAAAAGGCTCAGACGTCAATCTAGCGACGCTCTTATTGCTGGATGCTTTCGACCAGGCGTTCTCGAAAGCCATCGTGATCTCGAATGACACAGACCTCTGCCTGCCGATCAAGTACGTCACTCAGCGGTTCAAGCTCTCCGTAGTCGTCGTGAATCCCCGCGGGTATCAGAAGGTCGCTCGGGATCTCGCGAAAGTGGCCACGGAACGCCGCAAGCTACGGCTAGGAGCCGTGGAGCAGGCCCAGCTTCCCGAAACGCTGAGCGACTCACAGGGAACGATCACCCGGCCTACTGGCTGGTGAGAAAAACAAAGGCCCGCCGGTAGGGCGGGCCTGAGCCCAGCCACCGAAGCGACTGGGGAGGTACCACACCAATGTAACCCGAGGATGCGTTCTGAGCAATCAATAGTTGTGTTCCGTGGTGGTGTTAGCCCTCGTCGGTCTCGTCGGCCGGGTACTCGCCCTCCTGGCGAGCAGCATCTTCCAGCTCGTCGGGCACGTCGTCCTCGGCGGGGGCGCTCTCGGGGTCCACCTTGAGCAGCGCCTTGACCGCCTCCTCCGGGGGGAGGTCGATCTTGGTCCGCTCGTCAAGATCACGCTTGGGTTTTGGCTCGTTCAACCAGGTTCCTTTCGCAGTAACTCCGCGCGGTGTGCGAGCGACGCTTTGAAGCGTAGGCGGGCATTCTCGGGGGTGGCCCCGAACGTGCCTATCCCTAACCCAACCCCCGAGACAGCTAGCCAAGAGCCATCACTGGCTTGAAGCAGTCGAGGTTCTGTGTCGAGGATCGTCACTCTCTCTTGCGGCATGGCGCCCTCCACGGTTGGACTGTCGATCCAGCCTGCCCCGAAACTCCTTGCGTTGCAAGGACTGCAGGGATTTTCTCGGGTGACGGAACAGGCTGTTTGACAAGCCTTTACCAGTGGCGCGAGACTGTCGAGGTCGGGAACGCCAACTCGCGGAGGGCTTACATGATCACCGAGCACGCGCCGTACGCACCGACCGACGGGGTGATCACCGTCTTGAATCGCTACCGGGATACTGGCCTGGGCGGGCAAAAGATCACGACGGATCTTATAAAGCGATTAGCAATCGGGGCTACGGTCGCCGATCGTGTAGTGGATACCCTGCGAGTCTTAGACCTCATCGATGATGAGGGAACACCTACTGACGCCTTCGTAGCGTTCAAGCAGGCGCACGAGGATTCGTACCGGGATGTCTTCAAAGGGGTTCTCCTCGACGCGTACAGCCCGGTGTTTGCCGTCACTGGTCAGGATCTGAGCGAGAAGCGCCCTGCGGACATCGAACATGCGTTCCGTAGTTACCGCCCCGAGAGTCTTCGCAAGCGGATGGTGACGCTATTTCTTGGTCTCTGTCAGTACGCAGGTCTCATTGACCAAGCCCCAGTTCGCCCTCGCGGGCCGCGCCCGGGGGCATCGGCTACGCCCAAGAAGTCGTCAGTTGGTGCAACGTCCAAGAGGGCTAGCCGGCAGACCCGTAATGGGGACCAAAACCGCGGCCCGGAGGGGCCAGGAGTGATCTTCGGAGTGAGCGAGGAAGACATCGCCGCGTTATCCGAAGATGAATTCGACACCGTGTGGAGCGCCCTCGGAACCGTGGCGCGAGCCCGTGCACGCGCGAGCCAGGCTCCAACGTCGCCACGGGCCGAGGAGGGTGTCGACGAGAACTGAGGCGAGAGGCCGGTGTCCAAAGCCGGTGCTAGCGCTAGCCGCCTCATAGCGGGGGGCGGGGGATAGCTTCCCCCGCCCCTCCTCCCACCGGGCCACGTCTTGGTGACTACCGCCGCCTTGGACGCTGCCGGTATCGGGTCCAATCCCCGAGTGGTCCGCTCGAGATTCTAGGCGCCACCGTTAGTAAGTGGCCGATAGGTAAGACGTCGCCCCGGAACCTGGCCCATGAGCCGTGTCATGCGCGCCGAGTCTGAGAGCTTGCGCGTCGAGTAGAGGTAATCGAACTGCGCGAGGTAGCGGTGCAAATGCTCGCGGCTGACGTGGTGGAACGTGCCATCCACCGACCGCTTGAGCTGAGCGAAGTAGCCCTCCGCATGGTTGGTCGTCACGCCATCACGGACGTACTCGCTCATGGAGTGGGTGACGGTCTCGTGACGCGCGGCCTTCCAGCCCAGGCGCGTGTATGGCTTGTGCTCGTCAGTGTGAAGGACCGTGTTGGGAAGATCGACCTCGCGCTCGATCGCAGAGCGAAGAGTCTTGGCAGTCACGTCGGGGATCACTTGTGAGCGGACCTCGCCGGTCTCGTGGTTGACGAGGCTCAGGACGGGGATCTTGTGCTCGCGTGGGTAGTGATCCTGAGCAAAGCGCTTGCTCTTCTTGAAGTTGCGGGGGTTCGGACCGATGTAGGTCTCGTCGGCAATCACGGTCCCGCGGAGCAGCCCGGCCAGTGGCTCGCGCTTCATGGCCTCACGGATGCGGTGGGTGAGGAACCAGGCCGCTTCCATGCTGATGCCGTAGTCCCGCTGTACCTCGCGTGACGAGATCCCGTTCTTCGATGAGCACATCCGGTACATCACCGCGAGCCAGGTCGAGACCTTGACCTTGGACCCCTCCATGATCGTCCCGGTGAGCGCGGAGAATTGGCGGCGGCAGTCCTTGCACTTCCAGACCCGCCGGATGCTCGGCTTGCGCTTCGCACCGCTCGCCCGCGAAACCCCGTTCCTGGGGATAAGGAAGTAGTGCTTGGCGACGGACCCACAGTGGGGACAGACCGGGGTGCCGTCCCACCGCATCTGTTCCAGCAGCTCCCAGGCCTTGGCCTCGTCTGCGGTCTTGGCACTCAGGGTGCTGAGGTTCAGGTTTTCCATGCCTCAAGGTTGACACACCCGCCTGGGTTTGTCAACCTGATCATTACCGGATAACGCGATCAGGCGTCGGTACCCACCCGGGTCATGTCCTCCCGGCAGTGGC
>CAZRID010000354.1:0-3472 GCA_964600055.1 uncultured Acidimicrobiaceae bacterium | reverse complement strand
CCGGTAGTCGGCCATCACCGCCGCCTCCTCGGCCGGGTCGGTGGGCATCCGGTTGATAACCGCCAGTAGCGGGACCCCCCGTTGACGGGCCCGGGCCAGGATGTCCCATGGGACCTGGTCTGCGTAGCGAGTGACGGTCGTGACAAAGAGCACCAGGTCGGCGGCCTCCAACAACTCCACCGCCAGCTCCCGGTTGGAGCGTTCGACGCTGTCGAAGTCGGGCGCGTCGACGATCATCAAACCGTGAGCGATGGCGGGGTCGATGCGGACTTCGAGTTGGTCACGACCGGTGAGACCAGGGAGGAGACCGCCCTGGCGAAGGGTGAGGGCGTCGGTGGGATGGACCAGCGCCACCGGTCGCCGGGTGGTAGGACGGATCAGACCCGATTCGGACAGTGGTGCGCCGGCGATGGCGTTGAACAGGCTCGACTTGCCCACCCCGGTCGATCCCAACAGAACCACAACCAGCGGGGCGGAGAGGTCGGCGGCCCGAGGGCCCAGATATTCGGAGACGTGCCGGCGCAGCTGCTCGGCGCGCTCGGCCCGTATCGGATCGGGCGCGGTCTCAACCCGTCGCCCGAGGGCAGCAGCAAGGTCTGATAATGCCTGACTCAACCCCGACACTGTATGTGGCTTGGGTTTTTCAGGGCCGATGGTTCGAGTCTCTGCTCGAGCATCGTCGCCTGGTACAGGCGCCGTCCACGGTCAAACCCACCACGCCCGGTTCCCTCAAGTGACCTCGGAGAAGCCTGAGCCGCCTACCACTCGGTCCAGGTGCTCCCGGGGCCCGTTCCCACACCGACGTCTGGACCTCGCCGCTGAACGCCGCTTCGAAGCCCGTGAGCGTCGAGAAGCGCTCGCCAATGCCGGCGGCGTCGGCCCACAAGTCCAGACCGATAGCGTCGAGTTGGGCCGACTCGCCTGCATCGGCACCCGGATGTAGAGCTGGTGGGAGAATTGGCCGAGACGGCGGGTCTCCGACGTACCGGCTTCGTGACCTTGCGCAGGCCTTCGATGGCGTGTTGGGGATCATCGATCGCGCCTCGGGCAATGCCCGGGTACACACCGGCCAAGCGGGCTCCGGTGGAGCCGGACGGGTGGGGATTCGCCCAAAGGACGATGGGGTATGGGACCGTTGTGGAAATCATCCAACAGAAGGCTCGCGTCGATCGCTCCTCGCTATTCGTTCGGCTTGGTTGGCTCGGGGGCTTCGCTGCTGCGACGGCCCTGGTCGCCTGGATCGGATCGTTGATCACAGCCGAGACTGTCGACAGCGCCTGGTTCGAGCAGCTCGACAAGCCGGGGTTCTATCCCCCCGCCGCAACATTCGGGATCGTGTGGACCGGGCTCTACATCATGATCGCGGTGGCGGCGTGGCTCGCCTGGCGAGCCGGTGGTGGGACCGAGACGACGGTGCCCTGGGTGATTCAACTTGTACTCAATCTCGGATGGAGCGTGCTCTTCTTTGGGACGCAACGACCCGGATGGGCACTGGTGGAGATCGTTGTCCTCCTCGCGGCGGCGATATGGACGGCTATTGCATTCCACCGATACGACAAGTGGGCGATGATCCTGTTCATCCCCTACATCATGTGGATCTGTTTCGCCGCGATCCTCAACGGAGCCATCGTCTCGCTGAATTAGGACGGTCAAACCGAGGATTGGCTCCTGGTGCCAAGCGTGACGCCTCGAGGGCATTCGGTGCAGCCGAACTCACCGAAGCGATCCACTCCGCAGGCGCCATCCGCGGGGCCTGATCCAGACGGATCAAGGTTGCTCAGACCGGCAGGGTGACTCCGGTCCCGGATGGGAAGCCACGAGAAGCTGCGCTGTTACTCGCAAAGCCCATCAGGCGAATAGAACCTCGGACAATTCCCGGTACATCTCGAGTGGGTTCTCGCCCAGGACTTGGATCGCAACGTGGTCGGCTCCTGCCTCGCGGTGGGCGGCCAGCCCGGCGGCAACCTCTTCGGCGGTGCCATGCAGGACCAGGGCGTTGACAAGCCGATCACTGCCCCCGTCGAGGAAGTCCTCCTCTGTCCATCCGTCCCGCAGCAGGTTGTTCCGGTAGTTGGCCCGGCCCAGATAGCGGCTGACGACAGGTCGTCCCACGGAGCGAGCACGCGCCGAGTCAGTGTCGAGGACCACCTTGTGCTCCGGTGCCAGCAGCGGACCGTCACCCAACACCCGACGCGCATACCCAGTGTGTCGTGGCGTGGTCAGATAGGGGTGGGCGCCGGCAGTTCTCTCCGCGGCCAGCGCCAGGGCCCTGGGCCCGAGTGCCGCCAGCACCAGATCATCCTTCGGGACCCCGGCGTCGTCGAGCCGGTCGAGATAGTCCGTCATCTTCTCGAAGGGCCTGCGCCACTCCTGCGTCGACTCCCGATGCCCGATCCCGACACCGAGCAGATATCGGCCGGGATGCCTCTCGGCGATGCGACGATAGGAATCGGCGACGGCGACGGCGTCTTCCCGCCACATGTTCACGATGCCGGTCGCAACGGGTATCCGCTCGGTGGCGTCGAGCAGCTTCTCCACATCCTCGAGATCACCTGGAGGGGAACCTCCCACCCATATCGCCTCATACCCCAACCCCTCGACCTGCTCGGCCAACTCCGGGGTGATTCCCGACGCCATCCGCCAGACGCCATAGGCGCCAAGTGCCTTTCTCATCTGCCTCCTAACGACCGGCGATGATGTTGTAGCCGCCCTCGGGTGAGAGTCCAAGTGGTGCGTCGGGCTCGGAGTCCCCTGTCAGGAACGTCAGGTGGCGCCGAGGAGACCGGTCGCCATAAGGTAGATCCGGCCATCCGGAGCGGCTCCGGCGCCGGCGCGCTGACAGCTGCTCAGTTTTAGGCATGTATCAACGGATGGCCCAGCTGTTCTTTCTACTGACGATCCGAGAGGTGAACGAAGTGTGGAACAGCAACGGTTTGATCCGGGGTGGCATCATCAGCCGATACGGGGCCGTTGCCCTGGTTCTGGTCATCGGTGCCTGTGATGCGGACACTCAACTGAGGGAAGAGCCGAATTTGGTGATTTGGGGTCCCGCCACCAAGCTCACCGTCGACGAACGCAACACGGCGGACCCCGATTTCGAGTTGGCGCTCGGTGTGTTCAACTTCGGGTTGTCCCCGGCCAACAGTTTCAAATCATGTGTGAAGCCATTGGAACGGCGGCCTTAGGGGCCGAACCGCTTCCCGGTAGCGAAGTGTCGCTCGTTAGGGACAATGTGAGTATTCCTGCATTTGACGCGACCACCGTCGACTTCTCTTGGAAGTGGCCAGGCTTTGGACGGACGGTGATGTGGGAGATCGATTGCATGGTTGACTCGGCCTTCAACATCGCAGAGACCACCGAGGGCGACAACGCATTCCTCTTCAGATTCGAGGCATCCTGCAGCGGCGCTTCGCCGTGCACACAGCAGGGAGACAGTCTGCCTGCTCCGCCTCCACCTGGATAGGGAACTAGT
>CAZRID010000353.1:0-3475 GCA_964600055.1 uncultured Acidimicrobiaceae bacterium | reverse complement strand
AGGCCATTCCACACCCGGCGTTCACCGCGCGCGTCAGTTCGAAAGCCTCAGCGCCCCGAACCTCCCCGACCACGATGAGATCAGGTCGCATCGCCAGGGTGACCTTGACTAGGTCGCGAAGACTGATCTCACCGGTGCCATCCAGAGAGGGAGGGCGGGCCTCGTAGTAAGAACCGTGGACGAGGGGGACATGCAGCTCACGAACCTCCTCACAGGCGCGGACACAATGGTCGAGAGGAACGGCGGCGATCAACGCGGAGAGGAAAGAGGTTTTCCCGGAACCGGGCGGGCCGCTGACGATCACCGATGACGAAGCACGCATTGCCGCCGCCAGGAAGTCGGCCGCATTCTCGGTGAGTGAATCGAGGTCAACCATTGAGGACAGGGTCTCCCGCCGCAAGGCATAGCGTCGGATGGTTGCCGAGAAATGGTCCGCCACCGGAGGGATCACAGCGGTGAGCCGCGCCGATCCGTCGAGAATCCGGGCTTGGGACATGGGGTTCGATGCGTCCAACCGGCGATCGGTGCCCGCGATCAGCCGTTCGATAACCTGCCGGTTCTCCTGCTCGGAGCTGGGAGTCTCGAGGCCCCTAAGCAAACCTCCCGCCTCGAGATAGGTAACACGATCGCCCTCGA
Organism: uncultured Acidimicrobiaceae bacterium; assembly: GCA_964600055.1. Taxonomy (GTDB): domain Bacteria; phylum Actinomycetota; class Acidimicrobiia; order Spongiisociales; family ZC4RG35; genus JARDZU01. The sequence continues at coordinate 2,839 of CAZRID010000353.1, read as the reverse complement.
TGAAGATCTCCTCGACGTCGTCTCGATCCAGCAACTCACCAAGGGGCCCGTATGAAGACACGGACTGGAGCAGCCTTTGCAGAGTCGCTTCCGGATCGGCCAACGATCGCCCTTCGCCGAGATGGGCACTTCGCTGATAGTCGTCGACCGTGGCACGCAGCAGCTCGACGAGGCGGCCGGTGTCGTGCTGCGGATCCAGACCCGAGCCGTCGATCCGTTCCAGCGCCTCTCGCCTGATCTCGTGATAGGCATCGACGCTCATGGCGTCGCCTCGTCGATCAACGCAGCGATGCGCCCGACCGAACGCGCAAATGGCCCACGGGCAGGGCGCGTTCCGTCCCATGCAGCCCGTTCGAGACCACGATCCTCGGGGAGGAGCACCACAGGGATCTCAGGCATGAGTCTTGCCATCTCCGATCTGATCTCCAGCCGTCTCCGTCCGCCTGCCCCCACCCTGTTGACGACGGCAACGATGTCCACCCGGTCACCTCTCGCCCCCACCGCCTCGACCGAGCGGACCAGTCTCGACATCCCAACCGGGCTGGCGAGCCCGACGGCAATCAATGCATTGAACCGGAGTGTGTCCAACCGATCGGAGCGCATCACCCCCAGATCGGCCACCAACACCTCGAACCCCATGGCCCCGACCTCGTCGAGAAGACCGTCGATCTCAACTGGTGGAAGCTCCTGGCCTCCAGGATTGGCCAGCCCGCCGACGATGCCCATCTGCTCATAGTCGATGATGGCTTCATCGAGGTTCCCCGAATGATGGGCGCTGTCAACCGCAGTCATCAAATTCGGATGGAGCGAAAGGTCGAGACGCTGCGCCACCGAAGGGTTCTGCTGGTCGAGATCGATCAACAGGGTGGAGCGCGAGCCGGCGAGACCGGAGGAGAGCCCTATGGCGACTTCGGTGACGCCCACCCCACCCAGAGGGCCAAAGACGCCGACCCGAAACGATTTGGGAATCTTCGGAACCGACAGCAGCGCCGGGCGACGATGCATCAACGTGGCGGCTGCAACGGTCAGGAATTCGTCGGCCGGCGCATCGGACTCGATGACGTCGGTTATCCCGCACTCGAGAAGATGTCGCTTCGCGTCCGGAGCGTCCGCCGGGCTGTAGACGCCAACGATCTCACGGCCAAGGTCCCGCAGGCTTCTGACCAGACGGGGCGTGAGGAAAGAGCACACGTCATCGATCAACAGCACTTCGTACTCATCGGACATCGCCTGGTCGGCGCCCATGACCCTGGATCGAACCCTCCCGCCACCGTGATCGAGCAGGAACCTATGCACCCGATCCGGCCACTCCCTCGCCGATGCGGCGAGGGCGATCTCGGGTCCCAGGCTCAACCTCCGTCCCCAGTCGGTGTACCAGCCCCCGTAGAACGAATGATTTCCATCGAGCCGTCACTTATGGCCCTGGCCAGGGCGAGCGCCTCTTCCGAGGTGACCGCCACTACCAGGTGATAGGGGCCGACACCCGAAAGGCCGCCCTCGCTGGTCTCCGCGATACTGACCACCTCGAGATCGGTGCCGACAAATGTCGGCACCTCATCGACCATCGAGATCACGTCGATCCGATCACCGACAACAAGAGTCGCCCCGGCTGCGTGTTCGATCGGGACCGGAATGCTCATGGTGCGCAGCCCGTCGTTGGCACCGGGTCGAATCACGATTGCGCGATCCACCAGCTCGCCCTCGGCAACGGATCGGCTGACGATCCACCCGTCGAGCCCGGCGAGATCAGACTCGGCGATCAGATGGGTGATGCCTTCGAAGTCGGACGGCAGAGGCACGAAACGGACGACGTCTTTTGAGAGTGCTGTGCCCTCGGCGATAGGGGCCGTGGCGACGGCGACCATGGTGGCGGCGTCCCGATTCTGAAGAGCGAGATAGTTGAATCCGAAGGCGAGGACCGCGGCGAGGGCGATCAGGATGTGCGACATGGACGGCCGTCGTCGCACCGACCTGGTGGTCGGCGTCGAGGTGCCCGCTTCCCTCGATAGCACGGAGGGACTCGTCGCCAAGATCGGGGAACCTATCGTTGGGTCGTCATTCGATGTCGAGAGCGCGAAAAGGTATGGATCAGACACCTGACAGAGAGATCGAGGCCCAGCTCCGCCAGGGAGCCGGCCGGGAGTGGATGGAGGAAGCCGCCGAGGACGAGCAGCTCACCGAGTTGCTTCGCCGACGCAGGCTGAGCCTCGGAGAGCGGGTGCTCGAGCTGGTCCACCGTGGCGAGCGGGTCCGTGCCGAAACCGGGACGCAGACCTTTTCCGGTCATGTGACATTCGCCGGATCGGACTTCGCCACCATCGACCGGGGCGAGGACGTCGTCGAAGTCGTGCTCGACGCCGCAATCTGGACCATCGAGCGCAACGCTGCCGGGGGACACGAGCAGAGCGGCGAGCCGCTCAGCCTCAAGGCACGTCTCGCCGAGATCGCTTCGAACTCCGAGTCGGTGCGAATGATCGTGGCCGATGGGCGGGCGATAGTGGGCTCGATCGAGGTGGTCGCCACCGACCACGTCGAGATGTCCCAGGACGGGAACACGGTCGTGGTGCCGATGCGCCTGATCGTTGCGCTGGTCCGCTCTACCGCTCGCTTTTGACATCGTCGCTCTCCGCGGCAACCGGGTGGGAACGGACGAAGTCGTAGATCTCGTCACGAAAGAACTTGAAGGTGCGGCCACCGGGGAGCTTGTAGGCGGGTAATCGCCCCTCCCTGGCGTAGCGCCGAACCATCTGCACGTTCATGCCCAACAGCTCCGCTACTTGTGCCGCGTCGAGGATCGGGGGGTAGTCCTCAGCCATTTGTCGTCCTCATCGTTACTCAA
>CAZRID010000352.1:0-3477 GCA_964600055.1 uncultured Acidimicrobiaceae bacterium | reverse complement strand
TTGACTCGGGAGTGCGACGGTCAGGTTGTGGTGATGGATTCTCTCGTATTCGATCGGGGTGCGCATCCCCAGGCTGGAGTGGCGTCGTTGGCGGTTGTGGAAGATTTCGAAGTATTCGAAGATGGCGTCGGCCAGTTCGATGCGGGTGCGCCACCGTTGCCGGTTCAAGAGCTCGACTTGCATCCGGCCCCAGAACGATTCGATCACGGCATTATCGAAACAATCGCCGACTGATCCCATTGAGGGGACCAGGCCTGATTGGCGGGCCCGGTGGGTGAACGCCCAAGAGGTGAACTGGGTGCCCTGATCTGAATGGATCACTGTCCCGTTGGTGGGTCGTCGATTCCCGATGGCCATACCCAACGCCGAAGTGACGAGACTCGAGGTGGGTGAGCTGTCGATCGACCAGCCCACCACCCGCCGGCTGAACATGTCCAAGACCACCGCGCAGTAGACCTTGCCTTCCCGGGTCCGGTGTTCGGTGATGTCGGTGAGCCACAACTGGTCGGGCTCGGTGCGGATGAAGTTTCGATCAACCAGATCCGCCGCCGTCTCTCCGATTACAGCGGGTCGTTGCCGACGCCGGCTGCCGGGAAGTCCCGCCAGGCCGGCTCTCCGCATCAGCATTTCCACGGCGTTGTGCCCGACGATGATCCCATAGCCCATGGTCAGCTCGGCGTGGACCCTGGGCGCCCCGTAGGTGCCGCGGGAGGCCGTATGGACCTGGCGGATCATGTCGGTCAGCCAGACGTGGCGGATCGACCGAGCCGAGGGAGGCCTCCTCCGCCACTCGTAGAACCCCGACTCGGAGACCGCCAACACCCGGCAGGCCATCTGAGCGGGGAGACCTTCGGAGGTGATCATCGAGATCGCCTCGAACCGTCTTTTGGGGACACCACCTGAGCCCTCAAAAGCTCGTTGGCTCGACGGGTCACCGCCAGTTCGGTCTCCAGCTCGGCGATCCGCCGCCGTGCTGCCCCCAACTCCGCCTGCTCAGACGAGGTCAGGCCCAGTGCCCGGCCGGTGTCGATCCACTCTTGGCGTCGCCAGTTGTAGATGGTCTGGCCACTCAATCCGAGGTCGGCGGTGATCGACGCCACCGACCTCCTAGCGGCCAACAGATCCAACACCTTGCGACGGAACTCAGGCGAATATCGGTTCGGCATGCAGACCCTCCTTCAGGGTCAGAGCACACCCGATTCAACTATCCCGACTCCGGAAAACCGGGGGAACATCAACCCGTCCGGGAAAGCGGGGGAAGATCAGTGCCGTTAACTCCACAAGGGATCCGACCGTCCCGTTACGGGTTCAGCACGGCGCGCCCGTCGATCTTGCCGGCCTCAAGCCGCTCGAACACCTCGTTGATCGCCGATAGCGGGTGACGCTCCACATGGCCCTTGACGGTGCCTCGCCGAGCGAGCTCGACCACCTCCTGCAGTTCATTGCGGTTGCCCCACATGCTCGTGGTGAGAGTCGCCTCGGACGCCACCCCCATAAAGGAGAACGGAACCGACCCGCCGGCCAGACCGACGAGGACGACCAGACCCTGCGGTCCGACGGCCTTCGTCGCCAGCGCCAGGGTGTCGTCCGATCCGACGAAGTCCAGGACCGCAGCGGCGCCCTTGCCGTTCGTGATCCCTTCGATCTCGGCAGCGGCGTCCACGCTCTTCGAGTCCAGGACGATGTCAGCGCCGAGGTCCCGCGCGAGCTGCTGCTTCGCGGGTGCGGTGTCGATCGCGATCACACGGGCCGGCGTGAGTGCCGCGAGGTATTGCAACCCGTAGTGCCCGAGCCCGCCGACGCCGATGGTGACGGCGGTGGTGCCGGGGACCAGACGCGGCAGCGCCTGCTTGAACGCCCGGTACGGTGTGAGGCCGGCGTCGGTCAGAGGCGCGACCTCCGTGGGGTCGAGGCCGGGTATCCGCACCAGGTGCCGGGTCGAAGGCACAACCATAAACTCGGCGTACCCGCCCGGACGTCCGATCCCACCCCACCTCGTCACGTCGCACACCTGCTCGTCACCCCCGAGGCACAGCCGACAGTGGCCGCACCCCCATCCGCCGAACACCAGGACCGGCTCACCGACGTCGAACCCCGTGGCGCCCGGACCAAGCGACTCCACGTAGCCGGCGTTCTCGTGACCCATGACGAATGGAAATTCAGGCAGGAGGGGCATCTCCCCACTAATAAGGTGCAGATCGGAGTGGCAGGCTCCCGATCCAGCCACCTTGATCAGGACCTCACCCGGTCCCGGCTCGGGCACCGCCACCTCATCGATGTGAAACGGCTCCTTGTAGCCGTGCAGTCGTGCAGCCTTCATCGGTAACACCTCCCGTTCGCTTACCCGACAAGCCCCATCGTCGCTCGGTGAACCGCCAGTCGTCAGAGGCGAAAGACCCTATGCGATGTTCTGCATGGCCCGGAGCGGGCTGCCGCTCAGGCTCATGCTCGCTGCCCAACGCCTACGCCTACGTCCCCCATCCCCCTCGACAGCGCTGCCGAGGTTGACATCTCGATCGAGATGAGCGCCGGAGACCTGTCGGAAAATTGCTGTTGCCGCTATGAGGATGACCGGTCCGCTCCATGCGAAGGGTACGACAGTGGCGTTAGGAATCGGGAAGACCGAGAAGGCTGAACCGGTGTAAATGTGCGCCCAGGCAATTAGGGGGAACCAGCCGCGGAGCAGAACCCAGGTCGGATGGTGCAGGACCCAGAGAACGACCAGCAAAGGTCGCTCGTCCACGTTCAAGAGCGGCCTCGATCTGTTCCGGCAACGACAGTAGTGGTATTTCGGACGTCCCCCAACGATGATGGGACCTGGGAATGGGGGGCGTCGCCTTCTGCTCGGAGTAAAGGGTTTCCCGTCTACGATCGACCTCCGCTTGAGACGCGAGGCACCGTGGGGCTGCTTGTTAGCTAGTGGATTGGTAGGGTCGCCAAAATTGTGGCGGTTCCACATGCACGATCGACGCGGCTGACGGAGTTCCCATTCTTGATGCAGGATCCCAACTGGTACCTCTCAGCGAGTCAAGTAACGAAGCGTTTCGGCGGCACCGTGGCCGTGCAAGCCGTGGACTTCGGCGTAGCTCCAGGCGAGGTGGTTGCCGTACTAGGCCCATCCGGGTCGGGCAAGTCGACCCTCTTGTACCTGCTCTCAGGCGTCCTGGTTCCAGATCAAGGTGAGGTGTGGTTTGGTGGGTTGCCTCTGCACACGGCTAGCGAGGAGCAGCGTTCACGCCTGCGCAGGACCTCGTTTGGTTTCGTTTTCCAGTTCGGTCAGCTGATAGGCGAGCTGACTGCGCGGGAGAACGTGGCCTTGCCCCTCTGGCTCGACAATCGGCACAGCCGAGCGGAAGCGATGGATCGAGCCCAAGCCCAGCTGCACCACCTCGAGATTGGCGACCTGGCTGACCGGCTTCCGGCCACGCTCTCTGGTGGCGAGGCCCAGCGGGTCGCGGTCGCTCGGGCTTTCGTGAT
>CAZRID010000351.1:0-3484 GCA_964600055.1 uncultured Acidimicrobiaceae bacterium | reverse complement strand
AAGCCGAAGGCGACGGCATTGCACACTTCGTCGGACGAGTAGCTGCACTCCCCCTTATCAACCGAGGTGACGGTGGCCGGCACCACTTCGTCGAGAAAGTCGAATGCGGTCAGTTCGATTGGATCTGTGCCCCGGGGGAGGAGCACGACCAACCCGATCACCACCGCCAGGGCGATGATCACCACAATCGCGACCAGCCCATCTGGACGGGGGAGACGCCGTCGATCGTCACCGACGAATCGGTCGAAATCTGAAGGTTTCTGACCCACCGCCGGCATGGTAGGGGTGAGCCAGCCCCGCTTATTGCCGGCCGACTTTCTTGATTGGCGGCGGACTTTGACCTCGACTCACCCTCAGTCTCCGGGGGAGATCGCTGTGACATCCCTCATAATCTCGGTCAAACGGACGCCGGTCCGCCGCAGCTGCCGCCCCTGCCCATCATGTCGGCATGCAGACGGGGTCGTCCCGGAGGTTTGACTTCGACTGGCAGGGAAGGCTATGGCACCAGGGCTGGGTCATCGCCGTAGCCGAGGGCGTTGAGCACCACGAGAGCGACGATGAACACGATCACGGCCAAAATCAAACCGGCCAGCCATGGCGGAACCCGTCTCTTCTCGTTGCTCATAAATCAGCCAACATTCAATCAGGCAGCGGGATCCGGTTGCCGTTGCAGTCGATTCCCTCGGCCGGTCGATAGTCGGCGATAAAGGTGTCGACGACCTTGTGACCATCGGGATAGGTGCGCTCCCGGTCGGTCTCGACATGAGTGCACGCCCCGCGACGGGACGTCCGCTGGTCGAGCTCTGCGATCTCGATGTGCTTGGTCGAATACATGCCGACAGTGATCGATTGCTCCGTGTATGAGGTCCAGATGAGAATCGGGTAGTCGGTGGTATTGGTCATGACCAGGTCCGGGGCAGGGTTCGAGATTGTTGCCTCGCGCCCATAGGGGTAGCGCGTGAAGTAGATCGAATGGCTCCGGTACTCCTCGAAGTCCATCCCGGCGAAGTAGGCGGCGTTGAAGATGGTTGTGGCGAACTGGGAGACGCCTCCACCGACTTCCTGGATCAAATGTCCCTGGCGGATGGCTCCTGCCGGGAGGAAGCCGTTCTCTACCGTGCGAGGCCCGACGAACTCGTTGAGCGATAGGTTCTCGCCGGGGACGAGGTAGACCCCGCGAACGATGTCCGCGATCCGGTGGATGTTCTCCACCCTCGTCTCACAACAGGCATGTGGTGTCGTGAACTCTCCGACCTTCTCGGCGATGGCCGACCCATCGGCCCACGCAATCAGGGCAGGGTCGTCTGTCGGTCGAGAGGGCAATGCGAATGGACCGCTGGCGCCCCCCAGGATCTCTTCGCCGAGGGACTCACCGGCACCCTCCTGACAGCAGACCGGGGGAGGCCCACCCTCGGTCACAACTTCTATGTCGTCACCGTCCACCTCGAGCACGGGTTCGACGAAGGTGCCAACCGGCCCGACAAACGTGTTCTCGAGAGTGTCCTGCAGCGCCTCACCATCAAAGCTGGCAACCACCTCGCCGCCGGACACCTCGATCTCGAGATGTGATTGCAGGGCACGCCCGGTGAGGACCGCGGCCCGCCCGTTGACGGAGACGTCAACCCCATCCGCGGTCGCGGCGTTGAGTTGTTCGGCTGCCAGTTCGGCCTCTTCGTCGGACACGCTCGGGTGGATCTCCTCCACGTCGGAGACGAGCCTGTCGGGTCCGTCGATGAGATCGGTGGTGGCGAGCTGTTCGACAATCTGGTCGACGTCGGCCTCGGTTCCGACCACGCCGGGAACGACGATCAGACGACCAGAGTCGTCGGCGACGATGCCTGGCTCCTCCACGACGAGAGGGGTCAGGCCCGGATGATCGTCCACAGCTGTGCGCGCCTGCTGCTCGTCGAAGCTCCAGACTTCTTCGACGTCGTCGGATACCAGCTCACCGATCGCCCAGGACGAGAACTGCTCCCAGACCGATCCTTCGTGGCGAGCAGCAATCACCCGCTGGGCGGTGGCCTGTTCGTCGTAGCTGAACCCCAGTTCCCGGTAGGGGATCGCGAGCTGGCCCGGCCCGAAGTCGATGGTCAATTCCCGCGTCAAGAGCTCTGAGGCACGCTCCGAAACCCGCGCCGCCACCTCGTCCGGGGTCATTCCCTCGACGGACAACCCGGCATAGTGGACATTGTTAGCCACTGCCTCTCCCTCATCGGAGAGATGGTTCGACCATCCGAATCCGGCAAGGGTGAACAACAACAGCCCGAACGCCAGGAAGGCCCAGGAGAATATGGAGAGGGGTGCTGCATGCTTCGCCAAACCCATGACATGGTAAGGGCGATCCCTTCATCACTTGCATATGCGGAACTCAGGCGCTGTGGCCCGGCTCGACGAACCCGTGGTGACACAAGCCGATCAGCAACATATGGCCTGGCTGGCTCGATCCTTCGGGCGCCCTGACTACGCGCCCCTCAATGCCCAGGATCTCGAGGCCCTGATTGGAGTGGCCGAGGTCACATCCAAGTACCCCGGGGCCCACCTGTTCAAGGAAGGCGAGACCGCCTCGGCGGTCTTCCTGGTTGAGTCGGGCGAGGTCGAGGTCTACCGGGGATCCGGGCCGACGAGACGTGTGGTCTCACGTGTGGGCCCCGGGTCGGTCCTGGGTGACATCGCGATGTTCGGAGGTGGCCCGTACATCTCATCGGCGCAGGCCGCGACCCGGGTGAGAGTGTTTCGCCTCGAAAGGGAGCGTCTGCTGCCCGAGCTCGCCCGCAACCCGGCGATCTGCCTGCGTTGGCTGGTGGCGGGTCTGCGCCAGCTCGAGGGGACACAGCGGCGCGTCCTCCGCCTCATGCACAAGACCGTCTTGGGTCAGGTCGCCGATCTGCTGGGTGAGGAGGCGGATGGTCGTGGCGACGTGCATCTATCGCAGACCACGATCGCCACGCTGCTCGGGGTGAGCCGCCAATCAGTGAACGAGGCCCTGAGCAGACTCAGGGACCAGGGCGCCGTCGAGACCGGCTACCGCCACATCCGTGTCCTCGACCAGGCCAAGCTGAACCGGATTTCTGAGAGTTAGCGCCTTGCGTGGTACGCCTTGTCACGCGGCGGAAGCTCCGGCCGACCGGCGTCTGTTTGCCCGAGACTGCGATCCTGAGATGACGTCGACCCGTCGCGGGCTGAGGGTGGGTCGAGGGCAAAGTCGGCCGGTATCGAATCAGCCGACCGGCGTCTGTTTGCCCGAGACTGCGAAGGCGCGACCACATTCACGGGGCCACGTGGACTGAGGTGGGTCGAGGGCAAAGTCGGCCGGCAATGAGAGGAGACCCTTGACGGGTTTCCACAGCGCAAGGTATGCTGATCAACGACCCCCGGCGGGGTCCCGAGACAGGTCTCGTTGGCCTGTTTCGAAACTGAAAGTTTCGATTGGAGGCATGCTGACGCGTCTGTTAGCATGCCTTGTCTGCGTTATCTAGATCTAATC
>CAZRID010000350.1:0-3493 GCA_964600055.1 uncultured Acidimicrobiaceae bacterium | reverse complement strand
TCCGGGGGAGGAAACGTCGCAGCCGGGGAGGGCTAAAACCCCTCGCAAGGAGATGTCCCCCTCCGGCCCTGGCGGGCCACCTCCCCCGAAGGGGGGAGTACCGGCGCAGCCGGGGAGGGGGGAATTCAGACGTCGATGGTGGTCGGTAGCCAGGAGGGCCGGGTTGCCTCATGGGCGCCGATCACATCGGCATGAGCCAGGGTGACGCCGACTCCGTCGAGACCCAGGAGCAGCCTCTCTTTGGCCGTGGGGTCGAAGTCGAAGTGTTCCTCGATGCCATCGGCCGTCACAGTCTGGCCCTCCAGGTCGATCGTCACCAGTGCGGTGGGATCGGTGGCGAGTTCCATCAGTCTCGCGACCACCTCGTGGGGCAGCTCGACGATGAGAAGCCCGCTATAGCTGGAGTTGTTTCGGAAGATGTCCGCGGCCGACGGGGTGATGACAGCATCGAAACCCCACTGGTGGATGGCCCATGGAGCGTGCTCTCGTGATGAGCCGCACCCGAAGTTGGGCCCGGCCACCAGCACCTTGGCGCCTCGTCGGGTCGGATGGTTGATGATGAAATCGGAGCTCGGCCTGCCGTCGTCGGTGTGTGCCCAGTTGTAGAAGAGAAACTCGCCATACCCGTCGCGCTCGATTCTCTTCAGGAACTGCTGAGGGATGATCTGGTCGGTGTCGACGTCGGCCCGGTTGAGGGGGACCATGGTCCCGGTGACGGTTCCCACCGGCTTCATGAGGCCTCCCAATCCCTGACATCGACGAAGTGGCCGGACACCGCTGCGGCGGCGGCCATCGCCGGGCTGACCAGATGGGTTCTCGCCCCGCGGCCCTGTCGGCCCTCGTAGTTGCGGTTGGAGGTCGAGGCGCAGCGTTCGCCTGAGGGGATCACGTCGGGGTTCATGGCCAGGCAACTCGAGCACCCGGCATCGCGCCAGGAGAAGCCGGCTGCCTCGAAGATGTCGGACAGGCCCTCGGCCTCTGCCTGGGCTTTGACCTGCATCGACCCGGGGACGACGACGGCGCTGACCCTCGAGTCGACCTTCCGCCCCTCGACCACCTTGGCTGCGGCCCGCAGGTCCTCGATCCGCCCGTTGGTGCATGATCCGAGAAAGACGTGGTCGACCCTGATGTCGGACATGGCTGTCCCCGGGCGCAGCGCCATGTACTCGAGGGCGCGGACGGCGGCATCACGTTGCTGGGGGTCGTCATAGGAGTCGGGGGAGGGCACATGACCGGTGACCGGGACGGTCTGGGCCGGGTTCACGCCCCAACTCACATGGGGGACCAGGTTGGCGGCGTCGAGCACCTCGACCTTGTCGAAGCTTGCCTCGGGATCGGTCACGAGACCCTCCCAGGCTGTCGCCGCGGCATCCCAGTCGGCTCCCTTTGGAGCGAACGGCCGGCCTTCGACATATCTGATGGTGGTCTCATCGGGGGCGATCATCCCGGCCCGGGCGCCACCCTCGATCGACATGTTGCAAATCGTCATCCGCTGCTCCATGGACAGGTCACGGATTGTCTGTCCCCGGTACTCGACGACGTGGCGGGTCCCGCCCGAGACACCGATCTGGGCGATGATCCCGAGGATCAGGTCCTTGGCCGCCACCCCCCAGGGGAGAGCTCCTTCGACTTCGACCGCCATCGTCTGCGGGCGGGCCTGCCAGATCGTCTGTGTTGCGAGGACGTGTTCCACCTCGGTGGTGCCGATGCCGAAGGCGAGAGCCCCGAAGGCACCGTGGGTGGAAGTGTGGCTGTCGCCACAGACCACGAGCAGACCGGGTTGGGTGAGGCCTTGTTCCGGCCCGACCACATGGACTATGCCCTGACGGGGGTCATCGATCCCGAACAGGGTGATCTCGTGTTGCCGACAGTTCTGGACCAGGGCATCCACCTGTCTCTTGGACAGAGGGTCCCTGATCCCGAGCGACCGTCCGGTGGTGGGGATCCCGTGGTCGACCGTTGCCACGGTCAGGTCGGGTCGTCTCACCGTGCGGCCAGATGCGTTCAGCCCGGCGAAGGCCTGGGGCGACGTGACCTCGTGGACCAGGTGCAGGTCGACATAGAGCAGGGCCGGGTCGGAGTCGACGACGACGTGTTTGTCCCATACCTTCTCGAACAACGTGCGAGGGGTGCTCATAGCGATGCACCGGCCGGGGCCGCTTCCGCCACAAGCATGGCGACACGGTCGCCGACCTCTCCGGTGCTGATCCCCATCTCGCCCGCTCGAAGCGAGGGGAGGGATCCTGCAACCTCACTCACTGCAGACTCGATGGCCGAGCTGGCAGCAGTCTCCCCGAGGATGTCCATCATCATTCCGGCGGCGCCGATGGCGGCCAGCGGGTTGATCATTCCGGTCCCCTCGAAGCCAGGTGCAGTGCCACCGATGGGCTCGAACATGGATACGCCGTTCGGATTGATGTTGGCGCCCGATGCGATTCCGAGACCGCCCTGGATGGCGGCTCCGAGGTCGGTGATGATGTCCCCGAACATGTTGTCGGTGACGATGACATCGAAGCGCGATGGGTCTTCCACCATCCACAGACAAGCAGCGTCGATGTGGGCGTATGAGGTTTGCACGTGGGGATACTCGCTTCCAACCTCATTGAACACCCTCGCCCAGAGATCCGAGGCATAAGTCAGGACATTGGTCTTGCCGCACATGGTGAGATGCTTTCTCGGTCGCGACGCTGCCAGGTCGAAGGCGTAGCGGATGCACCGCTCGACCGCGAAGCGGCTGTTGACCGACTGCTGGACCGCCACCTCGAACGGTGAGCCCTTGGCGGTGAACTCGCCCTGGCCGACGTAGAGCCCTTCGCTGTTCTCCCTGACCACCACCATGTCGACATCGGCGGGACCCACATCACGCAACGGGCCGTTGACACCCGGATGCAGCTTGATCGGTCGCAGGTTGATGAACTGGTCCAGCTCACGTCGCATGCGGAGCAGTACCTCCTGCTCGAGCACCCCTGGTGGCACCTCGGGGTGCCCGACGGCGCCGAAGAGGATGGCGTCTGCATTTCCGAGTGCCTGAAGATCTGCACCGGTCAGCGTTTCCTGGGTACGCAGGTAGCGATGGCCCCCGAGGTCGAGGTCGTTGTACTCAATGTCGAAGCCATATACCTCGCCGGCGACGCCGAGGACTTTGACCGCCTCATGGACCACCTCCGGGCCCGTCCCGTCGCCGGGGACCTTTGCCACTGAATAGCTGCTCATCGGAAGGATGCTGCCACCCCATCCAACACTTCGATGCCAGAAACCACGTCATCGACGATGAGGCGAATCTGGTTCGGGGACACCTCACCGGACTGATCGGCCAGATCCTTCATCCTGGTAAAGGCCTGCTCGAAGGCGGTGTTATTCAGCTCGACGCCGATTTGCTCGAGCGAGTGGCTGAAGGCGGCGCGGCCTGAGTGCTTGCCCATCACGATCACCGAGCTACCCATGCCTACTGCCATCGGGTCCATTATCTCGTACGTGGTGCGCTCTCTGAGCA
>CAZRID010000349.1:0-3500 GCA_964600055.1 uncultured Acidimicrobiaceae bacterium | reverse complement strand
GGTTGGAGCAGGAGCATGGGCTTCCAGTGGCGCTCATGATCGAGGCGGAGGACAGTCCCCGAACGATCGTCCGGTTCCACCGCCACGCCGCCCTCGGCACTGGCAACGATGCCGTGGCCGCGCCGCTTTCCCCTCGGTGACTTTTGTCGACATGACTCCCGACTCGTCCGATCGGGCGTACTCAGAAGTCACGCACCGACCGAACGTGACAATCTCGGCAGGTCTGGCTGAGGTCATTGAAACCACTCGGACAGAGTCCAACTTCAGGCTTGACACAGAGCCGGTACGCATTCGCCCCGCCTGACCCCACACCCCAGGATTAGCGTTCCGTTGTCGGAGGAGACCAAGTGGCTCAGCACCCGATCGAGATAATCCTGCTCAAACAGTGGGCCAGCCTGATTGCTGTGCCGGTGTGGATATCCGATTCCGACGGCCGGCTGATCTATTACAACGAGCAGACCGAGGTAATCATCGGTCTGCGTTTTGAGGACGCCGGCGAGTTGCCCGCCGACCGGGTGGCCGAGATATTTGTTATCAGCGACCTCGACGGCTCACCGCTTCCCGAGGATCAAGTTCCGTTGGTTGTCGCCCTTACCAAGCAAGTCTCAACGCACCGCCGACTCCGCTTTCTCAGGGCGGACAAGGAATGGCGTGAGATCGCGGTCACGGCGATACCGATAATCGGGGAGGGGAACCGACATCTCGGGGCGATGGTGACGATGTGGCAATGACCCGACTCCAACCCCATCATCGACCGCACACACTCGCACGTGCATCGTCCGGCGAACGCAACCGGGGCCTCACTCCCCACAGCCGCTAACGAAGTCACAGCCACAATTGCAAACTCTGGCTAGTGGTTTGAGCTTCGCGTCGAACTTTGGCCACGACGATACGGATCTCGGCGCCAGCCGGAAGTCGAGTCAGTATCGATCCGGACCCACCCACTTGCTGAAGCTCCGATGGAGGAGCCCATGATCTTCTTCGGAGCCGATCAACAAAAGCACGAGCAGCCAGGCTCGGCGGCTGACGTGACGACCCACCGGCTCACTCGCCGATGAAGCCCTTCAACAGATCGGCGAAGCGCTCCGGCTCATCCAGATGGGGGAAATGGCCAGCGCCCTCGAACAACTCCACCCGGCTACCCGGAAACGACTGTTGAGCCGTGGCTGCGTGCCACGCCGGGATCATCCGGTCACGGGTGCCCCAGACGATCAGTGTCGGTATCTCGACCGCCAGAGGCAGGTGATCGTGGGCCGTGACGGTCTGTCCCCCCGGATCGATAACCGACCGGACGGTGGCGAGGAAGGCACGCCGGCTCTCGGCGTCGGCGAGCGACACGAAGCCTTGCCAGGCCTCGGCGATGTCAGAACTGGCCCGCCATCCCACCTTGGCTAGGGCCCGGCCCAGCGCCTTGCCCTGCTCCTGGACCCAGGCGGAGGCGATCAGAGGCAAAACGAGCTCGGCGCCGGGCAGTGCCGCCGACCGCAGGAGCGGGCTCACCGACCGTCCCAACCCTCCGCTCGCCACCAGGGCGAGGCGTTCGACCCGCTCCGGGAACAGGTAACAGAACTGCATAGCGATGCCGCCGCCCAGCGAATGCCCGACCAGCGTCACCCGGTCCACCTCCAGACGGTCGAGCAGGTCGCGCAGGGTGGCGGCGTGGGCGCCGAGGGAGTAGTCGCCCATCGGCTTGGCGGATGCCCCGTGCCCGAACAGGTCGGGGGCCAGCACCCGGTGACGGTGGTCGAGCTTGTCGACGAGGTGCATCCAGTTCCGATGGGAACCCAACAGGCCGTGGATGAACAGCACCGCCGGACCGTCCCCGCTGTCCACCAGCCACAGATCGTGGCTGTGCAGTGTCTCAGTGCGCGTGTTGACGACCGTCATGTTGGGATCCGCACGCACCAAAGGTAGCTGACCAGCGGGCCGAACCGGATGGCCCCTACCCCTTTCGGGTCCCGGCCGAAACAGCCACGCAACTCGGGAGCCTGCCGCGATAATCCGGCCGGTGACGGCTGATACTTCGACTCCAAAAGGCGTCATCGAGCGCCTGCGCAACGCGATGAACGAGCACGATTTGAAGGGATTCCTCGCCTGCATCGATCCGGCATACCGGAGCGCCCAACCTGTCCATCCGAATCGAGGCTTCGATGGTCGAGACCAGGTCGAGAAGAACTGGACGGCCATCTTCGAGGGTATACCCGACTTTCACGCTGAGCTGCTCGACGGTGCCACCGATGGAAACACGGTGTGGTCGGAGTGGCACTGGACCGGAACGAGATCGGGCGACTCACCCTTAAGTATTCGAGGGGTGACCATCTTCGGAATCGAAGAAGGCCTGATCGTCTCCGGACGTCTCTACATGGAACAAGTCGAACAGGACGGGGAAGACATCGTCGAAACCGTGCGACACATGGCGGACGGATAGCCTGCCTGCCACCTTCACGGCCATTCCTACGACCGTGAGCATGCTCGCCTGGCAGGTCTTCCGCAACGCCCAGGCTGAGGCGATATTCGCATCCGGCTAGTGGACCATGCTGAGGAACGGCTGCCGCTCCAGCCAGCCACCTAACAACCACCGAAGCCGCCCAGCAATCCTCGCGTCTCGGATTGCGTATAGGCACGCCTCTGGCCTCTCTCGCATCGGTTCTGCCGGCCGGTTCCCCTCCATCTACCCTGATTACGAACAGCGACCACCGATCCGTTCGAGTTTCAAACCGCGTTTTCAACCCATCCCGGGCCTGTAGCTCAATCGGCAGAGCAGGGGACTTTTAATGCCCTGAGGCAGCAACACTGAACGGACAGCCAATAACCACGGTGCTTATTGACGTCGGCGTCAACACTGAACGGCGAATTATTCTGCTCTAGCTGAGGGCTCGGGGTTCGAGCTGCGACCATCACTGGCGTCGGCGCCGCCCAGTTGAGTTCAATGGACAGCAACCGCCGACGGGAAGGTTGTAGCTCCTCGGGTTGTCCCAACTCATCACGTGGGACACCGGTGCGGCTCCGGTAGTGGATACCAGAAATGAGACCCGGGAGTTCCTTATATCCAGGCCAGCAAATATCACGCGGGACCAGGCTGGACTCCGCATCTACGGCGGCAACAGGCGCGTAGCCGGTTTGCGACGCGAGGAGGTGGCGATGCTGGCCGACATCAGCGTGGAGTATTACGCGCGGCTTGAGCGAAGCATCGCAAGGGGCGTCTCCGAGGACGTCCTCGAAGGGATCGTACGGGCGATGCAGCTCGACGAGGCCGAACGCGCGCCCATCTATTCGACACGGTCCCGCCAGGCACCTCCCGTAGCGTTCTCGCCACCCCAGCCAGGAGCGAGTCCGCCCTGGTGTTGAGCAGATTCTCGACTCGATGACGGAGGTTCCCGGCGTCCCTTGACGCGACCACCTCCGTGACCTCACGCCTCGCGAGTTATGTGACTCAGGAAACGCGACACGACTTAATGGCTGGCGGTCGCCTCAATAAAGACACCACAGGGTAGAGATCA
>CAZRID010000348.1:0-3502 GCA_964600055.1 uncultured Acidimicrobiaceae bacterium | reverse complement strand
GTTTATTGGGTAGGATGATGTCATATCCCCCCAGTCGCTTCGGTGGCTGGGTGCGAGACCCGCCATCGATGGCGGGTCTCTGCGTTTCTCAGGGTTACGAGCCGGCTGGCTTGTGGAACTCGCCGTGTGCATCCACGAGCGTGTCGGGGAGCTGGCACTCAGCCAGCACCGACGGCCGCAGCTGCTTGAAGAACGTTCCTCGGAGCACTCGCGACCGGTACTCGGGTGGATGCGGGTTGATGATGCCCACTCTGATCCCGAGCTCCTGTTCGGCGATGCGGATCGGGACTCGGAGGTCGGAGTCGTTGGAGATGACCACGGCCACGTCATTGGCCTTTTGGAAGGCGTCGAGGAGCAGGTGGGCGGCAAGGTTCACATCGGATCCCTTTTCCTCGGTCGTGATCACCTCGATAGTCCTTGGGCCTTTTCGGGGCGGGTGGGCGAGTGGAATGCGGAGCGTATGGGTCAGGAAGTGTCCGTAATGGATGCTGACAGCCTGGAGTGTCCGCAGCGCACGAAGGTATGTCTCCTGTCGTTGAGCCTGCTTAGGATCACCGGGGCGGGCCGTGATCCGAGCCGTGAAGTAGCGAATCCGGTTGATGTCGTCCTTGGGGAGTAGACGCTGACACAGCGCCTCGAGGTCGAGCTACTTGTGGGGCGAGCCACGGAGGGCCCGGTAGTAGAGGTTGAACCCGTCGATGTAGACGGTGGTCGTCATCGGATGCCCGAGCGTACAGCCGACCTTGTGGGCTCAGGGGTATGTCAGTCTCTGCTCGGTTCCGGGGACTTTGTCGAACCGGAGGGATTTCGACAACCGATCGAGGGTGTGAGCACGACAATGAGGTGATGACGGATGCCGAACTGGTCGCTGCGATCGCCGATGGTCAGGTTCAGGCGCTGCGAGAACTCCATCAACGCCACGCCGCCGAAGGCATCTCGGACCGCCTAAGGGGTGCTGCCAGGCTCGCTTAGCCGCGAGGATCTTCGGCTCGCGGTAAGGCCTATACCTCACGAATGCCCGATACTTCACGACCTTGTGAGGTACCACCAAATCGTGAGGTATCCACCGACACATGCTGCAAAACTATCTGATACCGATAGTTTTGCAGTATTCTGATCCCATGGTAGAGGCAGCGTATCCCCCCGTAGGAGCCCGACTCAGTGCAATGACCGAGACACAGCAGGGCTACTTCACGCGCGCTCAGGCGATTCGTGAGGGTGTAGACGACATGGACCTGCAACGTGCCGTGAAGAGTGGGGCTGTCGAAAGGCTCGATCACGGCATCTATCGGATCAGCGGCGCCGGCTACGACCCGAATCAGCGGCTTCGAGTGGCATGGCTGCGGCTCACTCCAGATCTGTCGCCGCGGGAACGGACCATCCATCCTCACCTGTGGGTGTCACACCGTTCGGCGGCCTCGCTATTCGATCTTGGTGTGACCATCGCCGACGTGCCTGAGTTCATCTCCGACAGACGCCTTCAACCCAAGGCCGACATCAGGGTTCGACTGCGATCAGGAGGTCTGGAACGCGGGGAGTGGAACGTGCGCGACGGTTTCGCGGTCACCACACCAGCCCGGACCATCGCCGACCTTGCAGAGGATCACATGGACGGTGGACATCTGGGCCGAATCGCATCGGAAGCACTGACGAGGAGTCTGGCGACTGAACTCGAGGTCGAGGAGGCGCTAGAGGGTAGAGCCGATCTGGATGCGATCCTGGAGCTGGCGACAGGCAAGGTGAGATGACAGAACCAGGGGAGGGTGTGCCGTACACCTCGGCGAGGGACTTCGAACGAGCCCTCGTTGATCGCATCGCCAACGCCGCTGCCTCGTCGCCATACGGTGTGACAGAGCTCCGCCGTCAGTTCGCGTACGGGCGGCTGCTTACCAGGGTGTTCCTCCACGAACCCGAGCGTTGGGTGTTGAAAGGGGCAACCGGCCTCCTTGCTCGCATTCCAGGCCAGGCACGGCACAGCATTGATGTCGATCTTTACTACGAGGGAGTACTCGTGGCAGCGCTCGACGCCCTGCGTGAAGCGGCCGAGGTCGATCTCGGTGACTACTTCACTTTCGACATCGAACGCGGACCAAGTCTTGGTGGTGTTACCGC
Organism: uncultured Acidimicrobiaceae bacterium; assembly: GCA_964600055.1. GTDB lineage: Bacteria > Actinomycetota > Acidimicrobiia > Spongiisociales > ZC4RG35 > JARDZU01. Next base: position 1,390 of record CAZRID010000348.1, on the reverse strand, counting down.
CGGGAGCCAGTTTCGAGTGACCGCCTATCTGGGGGACAAGGTGTTTGAGACCTACCGGATCGATGTGGTCGTGACTGACACGATGACGTCCGAGCCCGAGGCGATCCCACCGATCGAGCCGGTGAAGATTCCAGGGCTGCGAAGCGTCGCATATCGGGGCCATCCGATTCCGGATCAGATCGCCGACAAGCATGCCGCCATGATGGCGACATACGCCGGCCGGCCCAGCAGCCGCTACCGCGATCTGGTGGATCTCGTATTGATCGCGACCACACAAACGGTCGACGCCGGCGCTCTCTACACGGCGATGGTGAGTGAGCATGAGCGCCGAGGGACGAATCCATCGGTCGGCCTGTCCTTGCCGTCTGCTGACTGGCAGCAGGGTTACCGGAAGATCGCGGCCAGCGTGCCCGACTACGACGTCCTCGATGCTGATACAGCTATCGAGATGGTGAGGCGATTGGTGGACCCAGTCCTTTCCGGGCTGACGAACGGGTCGTGGGATCCCGATCGGCTGGAGTGGAAATCGACGTGATCCGCGACGCCGCCGAGCTGCCCAGCGGGACTGCAGGTCTACGCCGATTCGAGTTGAAGGTTGATGATTGAGCACGACACCGAACTTCAGATGTTCTGAAGGTTCGTGACGGCCGGGAGCTACGCCTCGCGAGCCGCCCGGGGGAGGGCGGCTCGCCCGATTCTTCTAACGGATCTTCTAACGGATGGGGCGCCACGAGGGTTATCCACAGGCACCAGCCGTCACACCGCTTCCGCGAAAGCCCTGGTAGCGGGCACTATTGAGCACCACCGAGAACCAGCGAGCATCCCTCGGGCTCATAAGCCCGAAGGTCACGGGTTCAAATCCCGCCCCCGCTACGCAGGGGAAAACCCAGGCACCGCCTGGGTTTTTCGCTTGTCTACGTCCGGCCGGGAGGAGCCTATGCCGGACGCCATTCCACATCCATCCCACAGGAGCACTGACCGCCGGTCGGCCGGACTCCTCGGCTGGGACCGGTCAGCCATCCCTTGGTGGACCCTTTCCGCTGACGGTTGGCACCCGCATCGTCGAGCGTGAACCTACGCCGCCATTAACAACACAACGCGAGGGAGATGGCTTGCCGCAAGCGACCCAAACGTGTGACCATGACTCGTCCGCTGAGCCGATCACGGCCAGAACCTATGGACCCAGGAGTTGCGGAATGGATGCGTTGTCTTCGGCAGATGGCTCGAGCGGGGGTGCTGAACCGGTCGAGGAGATGGCGGGGAGGTTGCGGGTGACAGGCGCTGGCGCGCGGTCGCTCGGCGCGAGGTGGCGGTCCCTGTCCGGTGCAGCGTTCGCCGGGGAGCGGCCATGACCGAGCACGCGGTGGTGATCGCCGGAGGCGGCCCGACC
>CAZRID010000347.1:0-3515 GCA_964600055.1 uncultured Acidimicrobiaceae bacterium | reverse complement strand
CCCGCACTAGTTCCTTAACGTCGTGGCCTGCCACCGCGATCCGCCCGGTCTCGAGAGCATCGAGAATCGCGGCAGCCGAGTCGAAGGGGACGACCGCCGCCTGTCCGGGACCGGTCGAGATCGCCAGACCGAATGGCTCTCCCCCATCAGCGACGAGAGCCGCGATCAGCACCTCGGCGCCGGCGATGGTCGCGACCTCATCGGGTGCGGTGGCCAGATGTGCCTCGACCTCGACCAATTCCGAGACTGGTGTCGCCGAGGGAAGGGCCTGCTCCAGATCGCCCCACATCGAATGAAACTCGAGACTGTCGAAGAGGTCCTTCACCTGATTCCGGTCCCATTCCCGGGTCCGGAACTCCTCGATGGTGACCCCGAGATCGAGGTCGTCGACCAGGTTCATCAGCTCACGGTTGAGGAAGACCTGTTCCCGATGGGCGGACAGGTTGTCCCTCAGCCTCGGAGTCTGTTCGGTGACGGCCAGATAGAGGTTGTCGAGGTCCCCGTAGTCGGCGACCAGCCGGGAGGCCGTCTTCTCCCCCACCCCCGGCACACCAGGCAGGTTGTCCGAGTTGTCGCCCCGCAGGGCGGCGTAATCGACGTACTGGTCGGGGCGGATCCCGTATCGCTCCTCGATGTACCCCTCGTCGGCGAGCACGATGTCGCTGATTCCACGACGGGTGTAGACCACCTTGACCGGGCCACCGACGAGTTGAAACGCATCACGGTCTCCGGTGACGATCAGGACTTCCCAGCCTTCGGCAACGGCGCTCCTGGTGAGGGTGGCGATCAGGTCGTCGGCCTCATAACCCTCCAGACGGAGCTGGGTGATGTGGAGAGTCTGGAGAACCTCATCCATCAGAGGAAGCTGGCTCCGGAAGTGGTCGGGCGCCTTCTCCCGCTGCGCCTTGTACTCGGGGTACTGCTCGGTGCGGAAGGTCTGGCGGGAGACGTCCCAGGCAACGGCAATGCCCTCGGGGTGATAGTCCTTGAGGAGCCGGATCAGCATCCGGGTGAACCCGAAGACGGCGTTGGTGACCTGTCCACTCTTGGTCGCCAGGTCTTCGGGGAGGGCATAGAAGGCCCGATAGGCAATCGAGTTGCCGTCGATCAGGGCGAGCGTGGGCACAGGTTGACGGTAGCGGTGTGTCGGGTCAGTCGGGCAGCCGCGTCAGGAGCAGATCGCGCCTGTCGGCAAGCTTGGCGCGGCGGGCTTGGAGATCGGTCAAGGTCTTCTGGAAGCGACGAACATCGCCGGCGGTGAGACCGGCTTCTTCCCGATCGATGTAGTTGCCGACGCTGGCATCACGCTGGGCGTCTTCGTTGATCGAGCGATGATGCCCGAGCTCGGCCTCGACCAGGCCGATCTCCCGGTTGAGGGAGTCGATCTTGTCGTTGAGCCGGAAGATGCTGCGATGGATGCGCTTCAAACCAGGTCCAAGGGTATTCCCATGGGTCGCCAATATCCGGGACGTCTCATACACTCTTACCCGCAGGCCGGAGTGGCGGAATTGGTATACGCGCGGCACTCAAAATGCCGTGTCCTTAGTGGCATGCGGGTTCGAGTCCCGCCTCCGGCACTAGCTACTGAATCGGCGCGCTTGGCTCAGGTCGATGTCGTCGTCTGTGTTATCGCCAAAGCGCCAGAGGGTGGCAACCCCCTTCCCCATGAGCACCGCCATCGAGCCCAGGATCGTGCCCGGCCCTCCGCTGTCCTCACGATCGGAGGTATAGAAGAGACCTATCTCCGAGTCGGCGCCAAGCCGGGTGGCTCCGGACCCGGCTACCGGATCTCGCGCCTCCCTGATCAGCTCCTGGGCGACCGAATGAGGGAAGTGGAATCGTGGCCCATCAGCGGTCGACGAGACGAGGGTTAGAGCCGGATTGATCCGCTCCATCAACTCCAGGTTGATCCCGTGTTTCGAACCATGATGGGACACCTTCATCACTCTGGCAGACAGTGGATCGACTCCTGTGGCGGCTTTGATAGCTTTTGCGGCGGCATTGTCGACCGTATGGAGTTGTGGGAAGTCGGTGAGGACGAACGCCCACGAGAGCGTTTGTGCATCGGCCCCGAGGATCAGAGCCATCGTGTTCGGATCCTCGATCAGCTCTCTCTCCGAACCACGCTGGACAACCCGGGCCGCCGGAAATTCGATCCTCAAGCTGATCGATGAGTCGTTGATCTCGGTGCCGTAGGTGTCGAAGCGGTTTCTCAGGCCCACAGCAGGCGACAGAACGGTGACAAGCGCTGAGCCGAACCAGCGGCGGTAGCCGGCAGTTGGCTGGGAGTAGCCGAGACGGCTGTTGGCCTCCACCTCGGTCATCATCTGGTGATAGGCCTGGGTGGTGTGGAAGTAGCCGGGGTCCCAGAACTCTGCGATCCGGGTGCGCTGGCTCGAGAGGAGCTCAGCTATGCCACCGATGTGATCCGAGTGGGGATGCGTCGCAACGACCAGTGCGATGGAACCGTCTGGTGGCGAGCCGGCCGGGGGTGCGGCCCCGATCAGCCCGGCTGCCTCCAACCCTCCGATGAGCGCCAGACTCTTGCCTTTCTTGGCAGCATCCATGACGATGAGCTGCCTGTTGCCCGAAGGGTCTTCGGGCAGGAGCAACACCTGCGAGTCGCCGTCGCCGACATTGAGCAGGAAATAGACGAGGTGAAACGGTTCGATCTCGGGCAGGAGGCTCGCGGCAGCGGTGTGGTTTCCGGTCGGGATCAGCGTGGGGGCGCTCATCGACCTAACTCCGGCCCTGGGGACGGGGACGATTTCATCTGACCTACGTCGAACTCGCCGGTCCCTGGAGTGGGCTTGTCGGGCGCCTCGGTCACCGCCATCTTGGCCGCATAGTCCGTCTCGACCGTCGACGCCGCCGCTCCGAACAAGGCCGCTTTGGCGGCGTCGCGGGCAGCGGCCGAGATGTCGATCACCTTCTCAACCTGATCAAGCGACGAGGCTTCTCCAGCCAAGCCCCGCAACAGGAATGCATCCCCCACCCGGATCGGCCTCGTAGCTCCGGTTATCCGGTCTTCTTTTCGCTCCTTGTCGATCCTTCTCTGGGACTCCTCTCGCTCGACTATCCACTCGTTTGGGTCGTCTTCGAAGTACAGCCGCCCTTCCATGTCCAGATATGGCCAGCTCGAGATCTCGAAGACGACCATGCCGTCAGCGAGGTCGTCTACGGCTGCATACCGGTCGCCCCGATTCGGCTCAACCTTGCTTCGGCGGCGTCCCTGGGCGCCATGCACGGTGTAGGGGATCCAGAGCCGGTCTGCCCGGTCGAATGCCGCTGCGTCTTTAGGGGTGCGCTGCTCGGTTTCCACCGCCGCTCCTTGGTCTCTTCGGCGTGGCAGCCAACTCTAGGAGCTGCCGCACGGGCCGGTCCGGGGTGTGTGATTGATTACTGCCAGGGCCAGATGATCGATCGCAGATCTCAACTGCGGTCTGGCGGTTGGCACATCCGACGTCGATCACTGATGTGGTGAGCGGTGCCCAGGCAAGATGAGTCAAGTCGTC
>CAZRID010000346.1:0-3525 GCA_964600055.1 uncultured Acidimicrobiaceae bacterium | reverse complement strand
GATCGGTCCGAACTACTTCGTGAAGCGCTACATCGTCATTTGGTTCGTCTTCGTGCCGAAATCGACATGGAGGCGTGGACGATCGACCCTCTCTCCGAGGATGAGAAGGCCTTCGCCAAGGTTGCAGATTGGGGTCCAGCCGAAGACTGGTCGGACTGGGCCGATGCAGCGCGGTGAGGTTTGGTTCGCCGAAACGCCCAGTGGCGACCGGCCTGTTCTGGTGCTGACACGGGATCCGGTCGCAGACCGAATTGGCTCTGTGGTAGTCGCTGCACTCACCCGAACACGACGCGGACTGGTATCCGAGTTGGATCTCACGCCGGACCAGGACGGTGTGCCTACGGACTGCGTCGCCAACTTCGACAACCTCCACACCCTGCCGCGTGAAGTCTTTCGACGGCGCATCACGACACTGGGACAAGCGAGACTCGCTGAGTCGTGTCGGGTCCTGAGGGACGCCACCGGCTGCTAGTTCCGACCGCGCACCTGGAAACGGGACGTGTGGCGGGGGAAAGATCACGCCAAGGGGTCCTCAAGACTTGCGTTCTACTTGCACTTGCGTTTTACTTGCGTTAGCCTAGGTCGCATGCCAACCGACCTCCTTCGCGCTCTTCAAAGTGATGACCCGGACGAAGTAGAACGGATATGTGAGCTCGCGTTCAAAGACGCGCGAGAGGCCTTCAGCCGGGTCCTTCCACAGGCTCTTTCAGGTAACCGAAGTGCGGCTTTTGTCTATGTCGCATTGTGGCGGCAGATGAAGGAGTCCGTCCTTCGAAGCCTCCACGAAACTGCACCCGATCTAGTCCTTCACGTCGGGGAGCATCTCTACGTCGCTGACATCAAGAGAGGGCCGTCTCATGCATCGTCGGTATTACTCGACGCCGAAGCTCTGGAGGCACCGTTTTCTAGCTGGATAACTAGGACCAATGATGTTGGTCTGGGAGCCTGTGCCGCCCTGATCCAAAGGATGCGAGAGATCACTCCAGGGCTGCATCCGATTGGGCTAGCTGACAATGCTCTTCCCCATTGGGACCGGTCAGATTCACAGATCCGGGCCTTCCGGCGACACGTGAGTGCAGCCCTGAATGAATCAGACCCAGCGTTGGAGCGCATTCGACACGTCTTCGATCTCAGTCTTACGCAGCTCGGAGAGCTCTTCGGCGTCAGCAGGCAGGCTGTTACTCAATGGGCGGAGACGGGCGTTCCAGAAAATCGCCTCGAGAAGGTCGCGACTGTGGCTTCGATTGCGGATCTATTCGACTACAGGCTACGAACGGAGAGGATCCCCGGAGTTGTGAGGCGAGAAGCTGCTGCATATGACGGGCTCACAGCGCTCGAGATGATCAAACAGAACAGGCAAGACGAGCTCCTTGCATCGGTCAGAAGTTCCTTTGAGTGGGCAGTCCCAGCCTGAAATTCCAACACGTAACGCGCGGCGGGACGTACCACAGAGTTGCTGATCCGGATTGGCCCGAACCCTTGGATGCTCGTCAAGCTGTGGCAAAGGGAGGACGGTGGAATCCTCCCGGATCTTTCCCTGTGGTCTACTTGAACCGAAGTGTGCCGCTGGCTCGTCTCTTTGTGGCTCACAAGTTGCGAGGGCTTCCGTACGGTCCCGAGGATCTCGATCCAGATTCCGGACCAGTGCTTGTCAATGTTGAGCTTCCATCCGGGAGCTACGTTGACGTTGTCACCGACGCTGGTTGTGCCTCCGTGGGACTCCCCACGAGCTATCCGATTGATTCATCCGGTGACGTGATACCGCACGAGGCGTGCCAGCCAATTGGACAGGAGGCGTGGAACCAGGGCGAACCCGGAATCGCTTGTCGAAGCGCGACACACGGCGCGTCCCCTTCGGACGAGGAGATGGCCTGGTTCCAACGGGGCCGACGACTGCACGCCAACGAGGTCGAGCGCTTTATAGATTGGTTCTTCGGGTGACATGACAGCCGACGCGTCGCGTCAAACCTGGAAATGGGACGAGTGGTGGGAGGTCAGATTGGCGACGTTGATCCTCTCCATGCGATCCCCCTTGTCAAACCTGTCGGATCGCACCGATATGTTGACGCCATGCCTCGGATCAGCTCCTTCTACGGGATCACGATTCTGATGTTCTTCGGCGATCAGAACCCACCTCACGTTCATGCCCGATATGGAGGGCAGGTCGCCCGGGTAGCACTCGACGGAACCGTTCTGATGGAGAGATCCCGAGACGAGCGATTCGTTGGTGGGAGAATGGATCAGCATCCACCAGACCGAGCTCGGGGCCTGTTGGGAACGAGCCGCCAATCATGAACCTCCCGGTACCATTGACCCACTCCCCTAGGAGCTCTCTGTGGTCGATGTCACCGAAGTTGAAGTAGTCGAGGAACGGACTGTCCGACTCACGTTCTCGGACGGATCCAAGCGCCTGGTTGATCTGATGCCGCTGTTGTGGGGTCCAGTGTTCGAGGAGATTGCCAAGGACGACGACCTGTTCGCACAGGTCAGAGTTGACCCTGACATCGGCACGATCACCTGGCCAAATGGCGCCGATCTCGACCCGGATGTCCTCCATGGTGACTACGAGCCCGCCCATCCCGCTCGTTCAACTCCCTAAAGAGGACTCATCGCGCGGACCAGGCAGTCTGCGCACCCATATAACCGCGCGACCTGGAAATGGGACGTTTGGTTAGGAATGCTCTTCGATAAGGGCGAGGAATTGGGTAGGGGAGTACACCGGAATCCGACCTGACAGCTCGAGGAGGTCGCGATCGCCGGACACGAGTACAGATCGAGACTTCCCCGCGAGTGCAATCAGGTAGTTGTCATCTGGATCGGGCGACGAGATGTCGGGCGGGACTGTTGGGTCATCAACCATGAGGGCTCCACGTCCGAGAAGACCGATCAACTCATCGGCTTCGTCTGAGCTGATGTACTTGCTCAACTTGGGGTAGGCGAGAGCTCTTGTCAGTTCATCGAGAAGGAGCCGTGAGCAGACAAGCTCATAGGCACCCTCGAGCCAGAGACGGAAGGCTCGTGCCGGCGAACCCCCGGGCGAAAGAGTTGCTGAGATGATCACATTCGGATCGAGAACCGCCCTCAACGATCGGCTTCGCGCCTAGCTGCCTGCTGAGCCCTGCTAGCGAGATCCATCGCCTCGACTTCACCGAGGTCGTTGCGCGCCCAAAGTCGGTCGAGTAGGTCGAGTCCGAGTTCCTTGCGAACCGCATCTTCGATCACCTCGCTCTCGCCCATTCCCGTCCGCGCGGCTCGTACTTTGACAGCGCGAAGGACTTCATCATCAATCGTGAGGGTTGTGCGCGTCTTTGTCATATCGGCATGATAGCATCATGATGTAAGGGAGGTCGGAAACACCAGGGAGCTCCTCAATTCTCCGCGCGACCTGGAAACGGGACGTGTTTGGACGGAACACCCAGTTGTCCCCATGCAATCCAGGTTGCTCGTCGACACGTGTCAAACGTACGTCAATCGTGGGTCGACTCTTTAGATACCGCTTCTCGTACCGAGTAGTGCTGTGGCGTG
>CAZRID010000345.1:0-3561 GCA_964600055.1 uncultured Acidimicrobiaceae bacterium | reverse complement strand
GTCACGCCGAACCCGCTGGCCACCGAGGGTTGGTCTCGGGCAAAGTCGGCCGGCAAAAAGGCAGCTCAGACCTGGAACGGGAATCTGGTCAGCGCCCCGACACCATGCGAGTCGAGGGGCGAGGCGACGACGACTTGTTGGACCCGACCTCCTGCCGCAATGGTCGACTCCATCGCCGCAGCCACGATGTCCTCTACCTCGAACATCGTCGAACCACACAACGGGCACACCTCCCCGGTGCGAGCGAGGAACCCACATGAGTTGCAGATAGCGCCGGGAAGGCTGAACTCACCGGCGACCACCAGGGTGTCGACAGCATGTGTGTTGCATGCGGCGAGGGCAGGTGACAGCCCTAGGATCGCCATCCCGTCACTCCAGGCCGTGTCACAGACCCGCCCTGCCAGGGCCGCGTGACGCTCGCGCCGGACCCCATCTGCCTGATCGGTTAGCTCTACCCGGATCGAGGTGAGAGACAGAGTGTTCGGGTTGGCCACAAAGGATGCTCGATACAGGCGGTCGAGATAGGGGTGCAGGATGCGGGCGATCTCGTCGACCGTCTCGCCGTGACCACCGATCGCCAGATAATCGAAGGGTTGCCGGAGATGTCGCTCCAGCAAGAGTTGGCCGGCGTCACGCCACATCCTGGTCGAGGTCTCGTCGGCCCTCCCCCGGACCCCGCGTTCGTCGTAGCCGGAGAATCCCCCGTAGTTGGACTTGCCGATATCGGCTGTGAACGGCTCGCCGATCTCCTCGACCAGGTTCCCGGACACAACGAAGACCCGGGCCAGAGCCCGATCAGCGACGAGGACACCTGCTCGCAGAGCACGGGGAGCGGCCCGCAGCGGCCTCAAGTAAGGGCGTGGGCCGAGGGAGGACGCGTTGGGAACCGAATGGGTGAGGGCCTCGAGCTCGAAGAGGTCATCGAGGTCCGAGGCGAAGATGGCATACGCCGGGGCGCCGCTCCTCTCCAGCTGACCTGCGAGGTCGTGGATCCTCTCGGCATCGGCCCGGACACTCTTCTGGACTGACCGATCTCTGATCTCGGCCGCCTCACGCACAGGCTTCAAAAGATCGGTGAGAAGTGCCGCCATGCCTCCTTGGCTGGGCCGATCCAGGTAAACCGAAATGAGCGATCCGGAAGAGCTTCTCAAGTCGGCTAGTGGATCGGCAAGCAACAGTCACCTCCCGCTGTCTCCCGACCTGCCAGAGACCGTCGGGCTCGCGGTGATCGCTGACCCCGGCCAACCTACTCAACAGTGGGAAGCGACGCATCGTCGACTCAGAGGGATCTGGTCAGCTGCGACGTCAACTCCTCGAGGAGCCATCCCAGGTAGTCGAGGATGTCACGCTGGTCCTCGGGCAGTTCGGCGTGATCCTTCTCGACCTCCACCCCGAAACGGGCACCGAGCGCCAGACGGCCTTCGTTGAGCACCCTGAGGAATGCATCGGCCTCCTCCTCGCTGAGATGGGTTCGCCCTGGATCTGCCATGACTCTTTGGTAGACATGGCGGTCGGCGTACCGCGCCGCAGTCAGCTCGTCGCCCATGAGTCTCCACCATTCCTCGTTCGATTCGGGATCGTCCAGATAGACCGGAACCCTGAGCCTCTGCGACGCCGGGTCGTCACCCACCCTCGGAACACCGGCCAAAACCTCGAGCAACTCAGAGAGAAACACCTTCTCGTCGGCTGACAGGTCGAAATCGATGCCGCCCCTTGTCGCTTTGAACCGGTGCTGCATCAGTGCTCCATGGTGGCCCATAACCCGTGGCCATGCAGTCGGTAACAGTCGACCTCGGCTTTCTCCCTCGGCCCGTCTGAGACGATCGCTCGCCCTTCGTGGTGGACCTGGAGCATCAGCTCCGTTGCTTTGGTCTCGTCGTACCCGAACAGCTTGCGGAACACGTAGACCACGTACGACATGGTGTTGACCGGGTCATTCCAGACGATCACCTGCCACGGTCGGTCGTAGTCCTGATCCTGTCCGGTGTCGGGATATATGACTGGCGTGGGATTCGTGGTCACCTGACCAACGATCGTAGGCGGGATCAGGAATCCTCTTCCACGCCGGAAAGGGCTTCGAGAAGTGCGGCCCGGCATACCTCGACCGCCGCCGCGAAGTTCGGATCGGAGTAAGGGATCTCCGCCACCGGGAATGGCGAACCGACCCCGACGAAGCCGGGCAACGGGTCGGGAAAGTCCTCGACGCCCAGGTCGACCATGCACCGGCTGAAATCGGTGAGCTGCTCCAAGATCTCCTGACGCAGGACGTCCTCACCGCCGAGGTCCAGGGCCCCGGTCTCGAGATGCTCCGAGCACACCGAGACGGCGTCAGACACTGCGGGGTCGCTGAAGTCGAGGGTGATCAACACCAGATCGAGACGGGGACGCCCGGTGGCGTCGAAAGGAATCTCCTCGATCTCGATCCCTTGGTCCATGAGGCAGACCCGGAAGGCGTTCACTGCATCGGTCGAGGCGACGGTTGTGGTTGTGGCGGGGGCTGTGGTGGTGGTGGCCCCGGGGGCGGCGGTGGCCGATGGGCCGTCGGCCTCCGGGGTGCAGGCACCAAGCACCAGCAACGCCAGCATTAGCGCGGGGACCAACCGTCGGATCAGCTGCTCCCGTGCCCTTCGACGGCGGTGACGTCCTGCTCGATCCCATCGGCGAGGATCATGGCCAGGTCGCGAACCCGGACATCGTCGCGACCCAGCTCCTTGACACCGTCGTCGAGCATGACAAAGCAGAACGGGCAGGCGATGGCGATCTCATCCGCCCCGGTGGCCAAAGCCTCCTCGGCGCGTTCGATATTGATCTTCTTGCCGATCTGCTCCTCCATCCAGAAGCGGGCGCCCCCCGCGCCGCAACACAAAGCCCGGGTGCCGTGCCGGGGCATCTCCACCAGCTCGATCGAGTCGGAGGCACCAAGCACCGCGCGAGGCGCCAGATATACGTCGTTGTGCCTCCCGAGATAGCAGGGATCGTGATAGGCGATCTTCTTGACCGTTCCGTCCGGCTTCGAAGGGGCATCGAGCCGACCTTTGTTCAGCAGCTCGGCGAGAAGCTGACTGTGATGCACCACCTCGTAGTTGCCACCGAGCTGCGGGTACTCGTTGGCGATGGTGTTGAAGCAGTGAGCGCACTGGGTGATGACGCGGCTCACCCCGATCTCGTCGAAATTGGCGATGTTCTGCAGCGCAAGCTGCTGAAAGACGAGCTCGTTGCCGGCACGCCGGGCGGGGTCACCTGTGCAGACCTCACGTGTCCCGAGGATGGCGAAATCGATGCCGGCCTTGTGCAGGAGTCGTGCCAGCGCTACCGAGACCGCCGTGTTGCGATCGTCGAACGAGCCGGCACAGCCGACAAACCAGAGGTAGTCCGCCGTGGTCTTCCCGTTCTGCCCGAAAACCGGAACCTCGAAGTCGAGCTCCTGGGTCCAATCCGCACGGTTCTGCGGGCTCAGCCCCCACGGGTTGGACTGGTTCTCCATGGCGACGAACGCCTTGCCCAACTCGCTGGGGAACTCGGACTCCATCATGGTCAGATACCGGCGCATGTCGAGGATCC
>CAZRID010000344.1:0-3573 GCA_964600055.1 uncultured Acidimicrobiaceae bacterium | reverse complement strand
GTGCCCTAGAGGAGCACAACCCTGCACTCGAAGGGGTACTCCAGCACATCGACTTTAACCGGACCGTCGGCCAGTCGAAGATCACCGACAAGAAGTGGCGCGACCTCATCACCCATTTCTCCAAAGTGCGGCTCCGCAATGCCGACTTCGAGTTCCCCGACCTGTTGGGCGCCGCCTACGAGTACCTGATCCGGGACTTCGCCGACTCGGCCGGGAAGAAGGGCGGCGAGTTTTACACACCCCGTTCGGTGGTGCGGATGATGGTGAGGCTCCTTGACCCTAAGCAGGGGATGCGGATCTACGACCCATGCTCGGGTTCGGGCGGCATGCTCATCTACTCGCGCAACCACGTCGCCGAGCATGGCGGCGACCCCAACGACCTCTTGTTGGCCGGGCAGGAGTCGAATGGGACTACCTGGTCGATTTCGAAGATGAACATGATTCTCCACGGCATCCGAGATGCCGACCTGCGCAATGAGGACACTCTGGCTGACCCGCAGCATATTTCGGGCGGCGAGTTGGTGAAGTTCGATCGGGTGATCACCAATCCCCCGTTCTCCCAGAACTACACCGCCGAAGGCATTCCGTTCCCCGAGCGGTTCAAGTACGGGTGGACGCCGGAGGGCGGCAAGAAGGCCGATCTCATGTTCCTCCAGCACATGCTGGCGGTGCTCCGTCCGGGCGGGATGGTCGCCACCGTCATGCCCCACGGTGTCCTGTTCCGCGGCGGAGCCGAAGGCGAGATTCGTCGCAAGCTGATCGAAGCAGATATCGTCGACACCATCATCGGGGTCGGACCCAACCTCTTCTACGGGACCGGCATCCCCGCGGCCATCCTCATCCTCCGCGCCCCAGGCTCGAAACCACCGGAACGGAAGGGGAAGGTGTTGTTCATCAACGCCGACCGCGAGTACGAGGAGGGCCGAGCCCAGAACTACCTGCGACCCGAGCACGAGGAGAAGATCGTCTCCGCCTTCCAGGCGTTCACCGACATCGACGGATTCGCCCGGGTCGTCTCCGTCGAGGAGCTGGCCGAGAACGACTTCAACTGCAACATCCGCCGCTACGCCGACAACGCCCCACCCCCCGAACCCCACGACGTTCGCGCTCACCTCCACGGCGACGTCCCCAAGGCCGAGGTTGATGCCCACAGAACTGCCTTCGAACGCCACGGCCTCGTCGTCGAGTCACTGTTCGTCGAGCGCGATGCCGACTACTGGGACTTCGCCGACCTCGGCCGACCAGTCTCCGAGGTCATCGCCGAACAAGCCTCCGTCCGCGAAGCGGAACTCAAGGCCGAGTTCGAACGCCTGTGGGCAGATGCCTCCAAACGGATTATCGCCCTTGGCAACGGGGGCACCCTCGTCGGGCTTCGGTCCGACCTCATCGAGCTGTTCCAACAGCCGCTGGCCACGATCGGGCCGCTCGACCGTTTCCAGACGGCCGGCATCGTCGCCCGCTGGTGGGACGACCACGCCTACGACCTCCAAACCCTGGACGTCCGAGGCATCGACGGCCTTATCGACGCCTGGCTCACCACCGCCGCCGCCAGCGAAGACGACAAGAACGCTCCGGGGCTCACCGAGCAGCCCATCATCACCGCTCTCGTCCCTCATCTGCTCGACAAGCGGCAGGAACTTGCCAGAAAGGCGGCCGAACTCGACGCCACCATCAAGGCCGCCGAAGCCTCCAGCGACGAAGACGAAGACGAAGACGAAGACGAAGACGGAGAGAACGCCGAACCAGACGAAGACGCCCTCACCGAGGAAGAACTCAAGAAGCTCAAATCAGACCGGACGGCGGCCAAGAAACAACTCAAACAACTCGACACCCGGCTCCTCGACGAAGCCACGGCTGCCCGGAAAGCGCTCAACGCCGAATCCGCCGAGGCTCTGGTGCTCGGGATCCTCCACAACCGACTCACTGGGGCGCTCGACAGGCAGGTTGTCGCACACCGACAGTTGTTGATTGAGACGCACGAACGGTGGTACGGCAAATATGCAGTGACTTTTCGCGATCTACAGACACAACGAGACGCGGCAGCTGCGCGGCTCGACCAGTTCCTGAAGGGCCTGGGCTATGACTGAGCCGAACCCTTCTCGAGCGCTAGACGGCCACATCGAAATACTCCAAGGGTTCGCATTTGGCTCTGAGCACTTCACCTTGAATGGAGGTATGCCTCTCGTTCGAATCCGCGACCTTGAGGCGGGTACTACCGCGACCAACTACGCGGGGCCGTTTGCCGAGCGCTACGTCCTGAGAGATGGCGACATACTGGTGGGAATGGACGGGGAGTTTCGCGTCCAGACGTGGAAGGGCGGGCCCGCGTTGCTCAACCAGCGGGTCTGCCGTGTTGCTCCTTCCGATAGCTCGACTGACGAGGGATTCCTCTTTCACGCCCTGAAGCCCGAGATCGACAGAGTCCATAGACAGACACCTCAGACGACGGTCCGTCATCTGAGCGCACGAGGCATCCGCTCCTGTCGCGTCCTCGACGTCCCGATAGGAGAGCAGCGGCGGATTGCGGAGATCCTCGACACGATCGACGAGACCATCCAGGCCACCGAACGCCTCATCGCCAAACTGCAGCTCGTCGAGCGCGGGCTGGCAGCCGACGCGTTGGGAGAGGCACTCGCGAATGCGCACTGGCGTGTGGCTCTTGGATCGGCTCTCGTCGGTCGTGAAAGCTTGATACAGACAGGGCCTTTTGGGAGTCAATTGCACGCGCACGAGTATGTGCCGAATGGCATTCCAGCGTTCATGCCCCAAGATATCCGGCCACCGAACCTCGACACAGAGAGCGCTTCCAAGGTGACACCTCTCAAGGCAGCCGCCCTGGCCCGACACACTCTCAAGGAAGGCGACCTCCTATTGGCGCGTCGCGGTGACCTGTCGAAGTGCGCCGTGGTGCGCGATGGCGCAGTTGATGGCTTGTGCGGGACAGGCTGCCTGCTCGTTCGGCCCGGCGGATCAGGTCTGAACTCAGACTGGTTGGCACTCTGCTATCAAAGCGACTTCGTTCAACGGCAGGTCGCAGCACGCGCGGTTGGATCGACGATGGCGAACGTCAGCGCGGGTCTCGTCAGAGATCTCGTGGTGCCGTGCCCACCTGAAGATTGGCAGTCTGGCGTGGTCGACCGTCTGTCTGCCGCTCGCGCGATGATCGAATGTGAGCGTGATGTGCTCGGCAAGCTGGTCAAGCAACGACACGGCTTGGCGGCCGATCTCCTTTCTGGCTGCGTTCGGACGGTGGCGTCGTGAGTGGCCCCGAGTTCGGACTGGTCGAGTGGCCGGCGATCCAACAGCTCCAGGCACTCGGATGGGAATACCTCCCGGGCGATTTGTGGGATCCGGCGTTGACCGAGCGGGAGTCGTGGCGCGAAGTCATCCTCGAAGACCGGCTCCGGGCCGCCTTGAGGCGGATCAACTTGAACGACAGCGGTCACCCGTGGCTGGACGATGATCGTGTATCTCAGGCGGTGTCGGCCATCCAGAAGGCCGGAGCCGGAGGTCTCAAACTGATCGAGGCGAACCGGAAGGGCACCGACCTTCTCCTCGCCGGGTCGGCGGTAC
>CAZRID010000343.1:0-3577 GCA_964600055.1 uncultured Acidimicrobiaceae bacterium | reverse complement strand
CGTTGTGTGGCATTGTCGGTCCGCGGCCAGGCCCAGGTGTTACCGAGAATCATCGCCTTCACCCGGTCAGGGCGGTCGAGTGAGGCAGCCAGACCGATCGGGCCGCCCCAGTCCTGCATCACCGGTGTGAAGCCCTGAAGGTCGAGGGCGTCGATGAACTTGCCGACTACCCCAGCGTGCTCGGCCGGCGTGAAGCCATACCCCTCGGAAGCCTTGGAGAGCCCGAAGCCGGGGTAGTCGAGGGCGATACACCGGAAGCGATCGGAGAGGAACGGGACCATCCGTCGGTAGAGAAAGGACCATGTCGGGTTCCCGTGCAGCATGAGCAGCGTCGGGCCCTCACCCTCGTCGAGATAGTGAACCTGGGCGCCGTCTATCTCCTGCCAATGACTCTCGAAGGGGTATTGGTCTTCGAGGAACCAATCGGGTCGCTTCACGATGGAAAGCTAGCCCGGGGCGGCGGTTGAGTGGCTAATGATTGGTTTGGGTCTCCGCCGAGGACGGGTAATGATTCTCACCGATGCCCTTCGCTTCTTTCAATCTGCCCGCTCGAGATTTAGTCGTGGCGAGCGCGGTTCACAATGGTCACGACCTCCGGTCTGACCTGGCCGACCTGATCGAGCTCGACGAGCTAACGCGTCTTCGTGAGGAAGACCCCCACACCGGTGCCCTGGCGGCGCGCTTCGAATCGAATGTGATCGTCCACAGGTCGCGCTTCGAGGTCGATCTGAATCGGGAGGGGGACTTGGCCGTCTACCGCTCTCCCGAGGACGCCTGGGGTCTCGACCTATGGCGCCAGCCACTCTCCGAAGAACAGACGGCCGAGTCCCTCGCCCTCTACGACGGCTTCTATGCCGATCTTGGTTCCGCCCTCGACCGGTTGGTGGCGGAGAGGGGAGGCTTCGTGCTCTACGACATCCACTCCTACAACCACCTCCGAAGCGGTCCCGGTGCCGACCCCGATCCACCGGAGGAGAATCCGGTGGTCAATCTCGGCACAGGGTCCCTTCCCGAGAAGTGGAGGCCGGTCTCCGAAGCATTCGTGGAGCAGATGCGGGGAGCGACCCTCGACGGGGTGTCTCTCGATGTGAGGGAGAACGTTCGCTTCGAAGGACGGCAAGTAGCGCGCTGGGTCCACGAGAACTACGGCGAGACGGCGTGCGCCCTCGCCATCGAGCTGAAGAAGGTCTACATGGACGAGTGGACCGGCGAGGTCTATCCCGACAAGTTGCGTCAGCTCGGAGACGCCCTGGTGAGCTCGGTTGGTGCGGTCGAACGGGCCTGGGCCCGGGTATGAGTGTCGACGAGATCGATCTGGCCATCGATCGCCACCTCACCGAGATCTCCGGGTTGCTGCCGATGCTTCAGCTGCTGACTCCTACCAACGTGCGCGAGGCGAGACAGGCTTTCCTCGGAGGCGAGGTCGACGAGCCGGTGTTCATCTACCGCGAGCTTCCCGATCTCGGTGCCATGGCCGCAGAGTTGAAGGGGATCAACCCCGAGGATGCCACCGACTCGGTCCTCATCCACATGATCAGGGGCATGCATCGCGAGCTCGAGCGACGCCTCGAACTTCTGGAGAACCGGAACACCGAGCACTTCCTCCTGGCCGCGGTGGAGAAATACGGTCATGTAGAGAAGACTCTCCTCGACCTCGCTCACGAGATACTCCAGAAGATTCCCCCTGCACCCCGCGCGACGGACTGTCTTTCGGCGCATGAGATCGCGGCGCATGCCAATCGGGAGCTTGACCACTATCGACGTCAGTTCCCCGAGCTCTCGTCTCTCGTCCACGTCAATGAGACCGCTGCCGGGATCATGGTTGAGAACGGCGACCTGTACATCGGAGCCGACACCACCATCGCAGCCAACCGGGTCGAGCAACTGATCCAGCATGAGATCGGGATCCATGTCCTGACCCACGTCAATGGCAGCGCACAACCGATCCGCATGCTCTCCCTCGGCCTTGCCGGCTATGAGGAAACCCAGGAGGCCCTTGGTGTCCTGGCCGAGCATCTGAGCGGGGGTCTCAGACCGCAGAGACTTCGGGTCCTCGCCTTGCGTGTCGTCGCCGCCCATTCGGTGGGGAATCGTTCAACGTTCCGGGAAACGTTCGACCTGCTAGTCCAACTGGGCGCCGGGCGTTACCTGGCGTTCATGACGACGATGCGGGCTCACCGGTCCGGGGGAATGACCAAGGATGCCCTTTACCTTGGGGGTCTGATCCGCCTTCTCACCTATCTTCATGACGGTGGGCGGCTCGATTCACTGCTGGTCGGCAAGATATCTTTGGCCGACGAGCCTCTGGTGGTCGACCTCCTGGAGCGACGAGTCCTGGTCGAGCCGCCGTTGCGGCCGCGATTCATGGAGTCGGCGGTCGCCCTCGACCGGCTCGTCGAGATCAGGGAGGGTGCGGGTGTCATGGAACTAGGAGGCGTCGCCGGATGAGACTTGGGTTCGTCGTGAACGATGTGGCCACAGAGCAGCCGGCTTACAGCACTACCCGTCTCGCGCTGGCTGCCAAGAAGCGAGGGCACGAGGTCTGGTTGATGGGGGTGGGCGACCTCGCCCACAACGCCTCCGGCGAGGTGGTGGCCAGAGCCCGCGGCCCGCAGGAGAAGACCTACCGGTCACTGAAGAGCTTTCTCGAGGACATCCAGGGCCCGGATGTGAAGCCGGAGTTGGTCTCCCTCGACGAGCTCGACATCCTCATGCTTCGCAACGACCCGGCGGCGGATGCGATCGATCGCCCATGGGCTCAGGCCTCCGGTGTTCTCTTCGGTCAACTCGCCGCCGCGGCCGGTGTGCTCGTGGTCAACGACCCGGTCCATCTCGCCGACGCCATCAACAAGACCTACTTCCAGCATTTCCCCGAAGAGGTCCGGCCCCGCACCCTCATCTCGCGGATTGGTGAGGACTTGAAGGACTTCGTCACCGAGCTCGGTGGACGGGCGGTGCTCAAGCCTCTTCAAGGCTCAGGAGGCCAGGGCGTGTTCCTCATCGACGGCAAGAAGGGCCAGAACCTCAACCAGATAATCGAGACCATCACCCGCGATGGCTACGTCGTGGCCCAGGAGTACCTGAAGGAGGCCGAGAAAGGTGATGTGCGCCTCTTCGTAATGAACGGCATGCCCCTCGAGGTCAACGGCAAGATCGCTGCATTCCGCAGGATCAACGAAGACGACGATGTTCGATCCAACATGCATGTCGGGGGCACGGCGGAGAAGGTCAAGGTCACCGACGAGATGCTGGACGTGGTGCGGATGGCGCGGCCGAAGCTGATCCAGGACGGGATGTTCCTGGTTGGGCTCGACATCGTGGGGAACAAGCTGATGGAGGCGAATGTGTTCAGCCCCGGCGGGTTGGGCAGTGCCGGTGCGCTGTATGAGGAAGACTTTGCCGCGGCTGTCGTCGAGGCCTTGGAGCGAAAGATGCTGCTCCGGGTCAGCTACGGGCCCTCACTTCCCAACGTGTCCCTGGCCACCATGTGACCAGGTCCCACCCGCGCGGCACGGTACCTGTCGGGCCGGGGCGTGCCAACGCGCCGTGGGGGCCTGCCACTCGGTAATTGGAAGCC
>CAZRID010000342.1:0-3589 GCA_964600055.1 uncultured Acidimicrobiaceae bacterium | reverse complement strand
CTTCTACGGTGGTGAAATTCGGCGGCAAAGCGGTCAAGGACGCACTCGAAAGGCTCGGCCCGATCAACACGGCCAGGTTCGCCGAGCTAGCCGAGATCAAACCGGACAGATTCACCTTCAGCCCCCTGGAAATTTACTCGATCGGCCGGGCCCTCGATGAACACGGATTCGATGCGGTCGAGCAGGCAATACGCAAACTGAATGACGGCTCCTCGATCGTTGACGCGCTGAAGAATCTCATCCCAGATTGTGCACACAATAGCTTCGCTGCGGGCACTCCTGTGTTGCTGGCTAACGGAGCCAGGAAGCCGATCGGCAAAATCGATAAGGGCGACATGGTCCTGGCCACAAACCCCGACACCGGGCGCACCTCCGGTGAACGTGTCATTGCCCTGCACCGCAACCGCGACACCGATTTGGTTGACCTCACCATCACAGGCGCCCCGGCCCACGGGAACATACTGCAGACCACTCAGCGTCACCCCCTGTGGAACAGCACGACTCGCCGATGGACCAACGCCGGCGATTTCAAGCCGACCGATACACTTTCCACACCCACCGGCGAACCAGTCGTGGTGAACACCGTCCGGCGCTATACCGGCTCCCGGATCATGCACAACCTCACCGTAGCCAACATCCACACGTACTATGTGATCGTCGGCAACACGCCTGTGCTCGTCCATAACTGTGGCGGAGCAGCGGACGCCACCGAAATTGTGACCAAGAAGGCGGATCAGTACCACGGTAGTCGGGACGAAGCGAGGGCGGCCGCGCTTCGTGGGTACGGTATATCAGATGAGAGCCTTGTTGAGACTCGGATCATCTACGGTAAGGACAGCCCGAACTTGCGCGGGCCGAATGGCGAGCCCTACGAGCAGCTCGATGCTATCAATGACAACGGCGAGATCGTCACTATCGATCACCACTCGAACGGTCACTACTTTGCCGATAACAACACGTTCGCCCGGCCCCATTACCACGGCCCCAATGGCGAGCACCATTTCTACGGTAAACGAGTATGGTGACCCAGTCGACAATCACACACCTATTCCGAGTGGATGAGGTATGACAATCATAGAGAATATGGGCCAATATCCGTGGTGGTTGTACCCGCCAGGTGATCCAGGGCAGGAAATAGCTGGGCTCTGGCTATCGACCCAACTGGGTGCCGAGGAGCTGCTCATCGGTGAGCTGGTTAGCGCCGTGGGTAACCGGGACTGGTTGCTCAGCGGCACGTGGCATAGCAGGGAAAGAGCATCGGTTCAGGGTTTCGGTAGGTATCCGGCCTTGGCGCGAGAGATACTGGCAACCGCCGAGTCGCGCACTCCGCGTGGGTTGGTGTCTTCTAGTGAATGGTGTCTCGCCAATCCGGATCCGGCGCTTCTCAACGATTATGCTTCAATGGTAAGGCATTCTCGAGGAAAAGGCAGCAGCATAACGCTGGCTCCAGAAGGTTCCTCGCGACGCACCTGGTATGCCGCAACTGCAGGGGCAAATTGGCGATCGACGCTGGCGCTTGACTTCGAGTCGTCTGGCTTGGAGTTCACAGATCGTGTCATCCTGGGATGCTACTTTGAGCAGCTTGTCAGAGTTGACCTGATCGCTGTAGTTCCGTTCGATCTGCATCCACTATCTGGATTCGCTCTGATCGGTGCCGTTGAGCAATTGGCACCAGTAGCAGCGTCTCTTCCGGGCTTGATTTCCAGTCTCGGAGCAGATGACGTAGCCCAATTGTTCAACGGGGGCGGTGGTCTAGCGCTTTAACGCGCGAGCCGGTTCCGGTTCCAGTGCGCTCCCTTCCATCGCTGATGGTCGCCTATCGCAGTCCTGCCCCAGCAGGCGGCGATAGCGGGGATGATCGAGGTGTTCTCCAGTGACTTTGAGCCGAGGTTCGGCAGAGTCAGCGTTCATGACCCGGACGACACGGCTGTGATCCTCGTGAAGGCGACACGTGGTCGAAGCCACCTGACGGTTCTGGTTGACCAGGTCAACTGGTCTACCCGCGTAGTCGTGATGATCGAGAGGGATGCCAGCCCGGCAGTCCGTGGGCACGCCGGTATTGCTCTGCTGTGGTTCGCAGCCGTACACCCCGGTTGGCCAGTGCCTTGGCGAATGCCTCGTATTGCGCGGCGCCCAGCATTCAGCCGCGGTAGACCGCGTCCGCGCCTGAAGCGTGAGATGAGCGGCTACTACGAGGAGCGGGTGTTGCCTGCCCAGATCCAGCTTCGGCTGGAGGTGGACGTGACGGAGGGCCGTGACCGGGCGGTGGCGGTGGTCCGGCGTTGGTTCGATGAGGCGTGGCGTTCGGTGGGCAGCGACTTGCGTAGTCAGGTGACGGCCGATCGTGGAGCGTTGTCGTTCGAGGAGTCCGGGCTCGAGGCGGGGGTGGGGATCAGCTACGAGGTGCTGGGGGAGCGACGTCACCGTGAGTTTGTGCGGAGCGACGAGGGGGGTGGGCTGAGTTCCTGGAGTCCCTGGTCACGTTGCCGACGGCGGGGTTGGGCACGAAGCGCGAGGTCGGTGGGTGGATGGACGATGAGGATCTCGTTGAACCCGAGGTTGATACGCCGCTGACTGTTTCCGCGGAGCGGTTTCATGATCCCGATGAGCGGTACATGATTCTGCTGGTGGGCGCACGACGAGATTTCCTCTTCGCTTCGGCGGAAGCCGAGTCGGTGGCGGTTCGTTTCGTGCGTGCCGTGGCCAACATCGCCGACCCGGTGTACGGGGAGGTCGGCTACCTGTATGGCTTTCCGTATACGGCGTTGGAGTCGGCGATGCGGCTGGGGTTCGATCGGGCGGGGAAGAACTCCCGCGACCGGCTGCCGGGCTACTCCTGGATCACGGTGTTGCCTGAGCAGATCGGTGCGGCGCTGGGTGGCGTAGACGGTCTGACGGACTCGGGTGCGTCTGGAAGGTGGACCGGCTCGACCAGGGTGGTTACTGGTTGCAGGCGACTGAGCGTTTCGCGGACTATCAGCAGCCGGCCGCGGAGAAGGTCTTTGCTGTCCTTCAGTCATTCCTCCGGGAAGGCGCGTTCGCTTCCCCATTCCACGATGCCCATCTCCGCATCTGGAGGACAGGCACACCGCCGACGGAATCCTAGTGTTTAGTCTCTGGGTTCAGGGTCCGAGTTGCTTGCACCGGCAGAACGTCTGGTTGCTGCCGCGGTCGGAATGAAAGACCGCGCCATCGGCGAGAGCGTGGTTACGGGCAGCCATCCCGATCGCGGTGTCGATCAGTGGAGTCTTGTAGTTGTCATCCATCGCCCAGCCGATCACGGCCCTGGTGTGACAGTCGATCACGGTCGCCAGATACAGCCACCCTTCCCACGTCGGGATGTAAGTGATATCGCCGACCATCTTCTGGCCGGGCGCATCGGCGGTGAAGTCCCGGTTGACCAGATCCGGGAGCGAGGTGGCTTGACCGTCCTGGTCGGTCAGGCTGTGCCGCCACGGCCGTGGCTGGCACGGTTGAAGGCCCAGCTCACGCATCACGGCCCGGACGAGCTCGGGCCCGCAGGACACACCCCAGGCGGTCAGGTCGGCGTGGACCCGCCGATACCCGTACGTGCCGTCGGAGTCCTGGA
>CAZRID010000341.1:0-3614 GCA_964600055.1 uncultured Acidimicrobiaceae bacterium | reverse complement strand
CGGCCGACTTTGCCCGAGACCAACCCTCGGTGGCCAGCGGGTTCGGCGTGACGCGGGTTGCACGGTCTCGGGCAAACAGACGCCGGTCGGCCGGAGCTTCCGCCGCGCTGCTGGGTTGGAGCCTTCTCGGGCAAAGAGACGCCGGTCGGCCGGAGCTACCGCCGCGTGGCAGGACTCGCGAAAGGAAAGCAGTCCACCGGCCGGTACTGTTGACACCATGAGAGAGACGCTCGCCCGGCGCCAGAGCTGGGTGGACCAGGGCAAGAAGGTGGCCAAGGCAACGGTGGTCAAGGCCTACGGGTCGGCTCCGCGAGGCCCGGGCTCGCTGATGCTCATCTCCTCCGACGGGGAGATGGAAGGCTCGGTCTCCGGTGGCTGCGTGGAGAACGATGTCGTGGTCCGTGCCCTTTCCGTGCTCGAGCAGGGCGAGCCCGAGCTGGTCACCTATGGCATCGCCGACGACGACGCATTCGCGGTGGGTCTTGCCTGTGGCGGCACGATCCAGGTGTACATAGAGCCGTGGTGACACCTCCGGCTATCGACGCCACCAGACAACTGATCGACGAAGATGCACTCGGGGTTGTGGTCACCGTGATCTCAGGTGAAGGCGCCGGCTCCAAGGCAGTGCTCGATCACACGGGAGACGTCCTCACCGGTTCCCTCCCTGTTCGAACATTGGAAATGGCGCGAGCCGACGCACTGGCCCTCATGGCGCGGGAGAAGAGCGCCACTCTGGGCTATGAAGAGTCCGAGCTGTTCTTCGAGGTGATCGCCCCCAGACCCCGGCTCTTCGTGTTCGGCGCGGTCCACATCGCCCAGGAGCTGGTTCAGCATGCCTCGCTGCTCGGCTTTCACATCGTCGTCGCCGACCCAAGGCCTGCATTTGTCACCCGGGATCGCTTCCC
Organism: uncultured Acidimicrobiaceae bacterium; assembly: GCA_964600055.1. Classification (GTDB taxonomy): domain Bacteria; phylum Actinomycetota; class Acidimicrobiia; order Spongiisociales; family ZC4RG35; genus JARDZU01. The sequence continues at coordinate 2,709 of CAZRID010000341.1, read as the reverse complement.
CGAGGTCGAGGATCTACGAGTCGGATGGCCCGGCGACGTGGTCGATGCCTCGTCGTTCGATGCCAGGACGTTTGTCGTCGTTCTGACTCATGATCGCCGGTTCGAGGACCCGTTGTGGCCGATCCTGCTTCCGACCGATGTGCGTTACATCGGTGCCATGGGCTCGGGCAAGACCACCGCCGCCCGCCGGGAACGCCTCATCGCTACTGGGTTCACACCGGAGCAGGTGGACCGCATCCATGGCCCGATCGGCCTCGACATCGGGTCCAGGTCCGCCGGCGAGACAGCGATCGCCATCCTGGGCGAGATGATCACCGTTCGCTATCTCCACGACCGGGAGGCGGAGCTCTCGGGGCAACCGCTTCGGGTCTGAGAGCTGCCCTCATGACCACCGCTGCCGTGATTCTCGCTGCCGGTGAGTCCCGTCGGCTGGGGAGGCCCAAGCAGCTCGAGCCTTGGGGGGAGACCAATCTTCTCTCCCACGTCGTGGCACGCACGCGTGAGTTCGCTGTCGAAGAGGTCTGGGTGGTGCTCGGCCACGACTACGAGCGGATCCTCGAACAGACCGATCTCGACGATGCCGGGATCATCGAGAACCCGGAGTGGGAGGAGGGGATTGCGTCTTCGATTCGGGTCGGTCTGGATGCGCTGACCCGTCTCTCGAGATGTGACCGGGCCTTGATCGTGCTCGGCGACCAACCAGCTGTGCCGACCGAAGTCGTGGAGGAGCTCATGGCTTCTCATGTTCATGCCAGCCATCCAGTCAGCGTCCCCAAGTACCGCTACAACTGGGGCAACCCTGTGCTCGTGGACCGTTCCCTATGGCCGCGCCTCATGTCACTCGAAGGAGACGAGGGTGCCCAACGTCTCTGGCAGGCACACCCGGAGTGGGTGAACGAGGTGTGGTTCTCGGATCTGGGCGCCCGCGATGTCGATACCGAGACCGATGTCGTCGAATTGCGACCCAAGCACCCGGGTTCGAGTTGACGCAATCGGTATAGAGTCGAAACTCTGATTCTCGAATCGAAGAGAAGGGGCGAATGGCTCGTATCGACCAGGTGGCGGGCATCACTCACAAGGACGCCACCAAGTTGCGAAAAGCTGGTATCCGCACCAGCAACGGCCTGATCGAAGTCGCTGGGAATCGCAAAGGCCGAACCGATCTGGCCACCGCAACCGGCATCGATCAGCGGGACTTACAGCAATGGATCAATCACTCCGACCTGCTGCGGGTTAAGGGGGTGGGTGCCGAGTATGCAGAGCTCCTGGTCGCAGCAGGCGTCGACACCCTGCGCGACCTTCGACGACGCAACCCGACAGCGCTGCTGGCCAAGATCATCGGTCTCAACGGGGATGCAAAGGTGGTGCAACGGCTCCCGACCGAGGGGATGGTGGAAGCCTGGATTGAAACGGCGAAGGACTTGGAGCCGTCGTTTTGATTGCCGCTTGTTTGCCGACGGACTTTGGCCGGTTGGCTCCGTCGATCTGATGTCTCCTTAGACCGGGGACGACTTCTAGGTCAGGCCGTTTGAGCTCTTTGTCGTCGGCCAAACAGACGCCGGTCCGTCGGAGCTGCCGCCGCGCCGGAGGTTTCCCCCCGGGGGGTCAGAACCCACTCCCTATGCGGGGAGAAACGGCGGCCACGTTTCCTCCCCCGAAGGGGGAGGTGGCCCGCTAGGGCCGGAGGGGGAATCCCGCTACCCACGACCAAAAAGAACGGGGCCCCAGAAGGGGCCCCGTCCTTGTTTGAGGAGGAGTGAGCTCAAGAAGCCTTTTCGGCCTGGGCCGAGGTGGTCTTCGCGGGGCTCGTCTTCGCCGTGGATGACTTGGTGGTCTTGGCAGCAGAAGCCTTGGTGGCGGTCTTGGCCGCGGGCTTCTTCGCAGGAGCCTTCGTCGCCGGGGCCTTGGTCTCGGAGACCTTCGCCTTCTCGCCGGCCTTCTCCGGACGGAACGAGGTCCGCCAGGTTGCCAGCATGTCCTCGAGTTGGTCGCGCAGCTTGCTGACCTGCTCCTTGGCCTGGTCGAGGTCGACCTTCGAGGTGATCTCGTCGACGACCTTGCCATCGGTGATCCGACCGACGACCTTCTCGCCCTCGACGGCCCACTTGTCTATGGCCTTCTCGGCGGCCTGTCCGTAACCGGTCGCCTCGTCGCTGAACTTGGCGCGAAGATCGCTGACCTTGTCGCCGACCTTGCGGGCGGCAACCACGGGGGCGCCGACGGCTGCGTAGAGCACGTTCTTTGTTTGCATTGTCACTCCTGTTCGGTGTGGTTTGTTCCTGATCCGTTGGAATGGATCAAAGCTCTGTACATATCGAGCAGCACCTGTTTCTGACTCAGGCTCAGACGACTGTCAGCATCGATGGCCTCGGAGATAGTCGGCGACTGGAACTCCTCGTCGAGGAACCCCGCCCTGGAGTACAGGGAGTTCGCCGAGATCTCGAGTGCCCGGGACAACCGGCTCAGTATCTCTGCCGACGGCTTGCGGATACCCCGCTCTATCTGGGAGAGATAGGGGTTGGAGATCCCGGCCGTGTCAGCCAACCGGCGCAGTGAGAGATTGGCTCTCTCCCTTTGCTGTTTTATGAAAGACCCGAGGTCAGTGTGCTTGCTCTCGTTCACTACACGGAAGCATACAGCAAGCTGCTAACTACAGCAAGCGGCACGCGTGCTGGCTTCCTACCCGGACGGCGCTGGCCACGCGGCGGC
>CAZRID010000340.1:0-3622 GCA_964600055.1 uncultured Acidimicrobiaceae bacterium | reverse complement strand
CCACGAACGAGGCTTCCAGATCTACCGACATCCCAACCACGGACGGATCAGATTCCGCCGACCAGGACCAAGACCACCCGACCAACCCTAGGGGTGGACCCTTCCCCACCACCCCGCCTCCAAGACACCCGCCCCCAAACCATTCCAAGACCAAATTCCCACCACCCAGGCCACCACCGGCCCATTTGATGTGTCCAGATCCCGTCCCCTGAAATCCGTGGCCCCGACCGGCGCCGCTACCGGTTAGGCCATACTTGGGCACATGAAGCTCACCCGTCTCATCCACGCCACTCTTCTCGTCGAAACCGAAAGTGCCCGTGTCCTGATCGATCCCGGCAATTTCTCATCGCAGTGGCACGACCTGACCGACCTCGACGCGATCCTGGTCACTCATCAGCACCCTGATCACATCGACGTCGACAACATCGGCCCCATGCTCGATGCCAATCCCGAAGCACGTCTAGTCGTCGAGCCTGCTGTCGTCGAGCTGCTCGGTGAGCGCACGACGGAGGCGGCGGTCGTCGGAGAGACTCTCCATATCGGAGATCTAGAGGTGGAGGTCGTCGGAGGCGAGCACGCTCTGATCCACGAGCGTATCCCCCGTGTCGGCAATGTCGGGTTCGTCCTGCGCGAGGGTGACGGGCCACGGGTGTTTCACCCTGGCGACTCATACGCGACCATCCCCGATGGCATCGACGTCCTCGCCTTGCCGCTGACCGCCCCTTGGGCCAAGGTTTCGCTGACCATCGACTTCGCCAATGCCGTGAAGCCGGAGCGCACCATCCCGATCCACGATGCCATCGTCAGCGAGGTTGGGCGGCCGGTCTACCTGAGGATGGCTCGACAGGTGATCGACGAGTCGATCACCATCGATGATCCCGCGACTGGCGAACCGTATAGCGTCTAGACGGAATCGCCTCTGAAGGCCACGAGTCAGGAACGGAGACACAGCATGACCCTGGACCATCCGACGGTCAGGATTTTGGAGAAGCTGGCCAACCGGCTCAATCCGATCACCAGCGGGCCGGCCGCCCCACTCCAGGTCGGCGCAGCGCTCGACTCATTCGGCCCGTCGCTCATGCCCCGATCGTCGCTTCATCAGGGCATCGCCGGTGGTCTGGCCGTGCTGGCTGCCAGAGCGGTCGGCGTGGCCGTCGACTCAGTCGCTCGAAGGGTTGCCCCGGACAGCTCCCCACTTGCCTGGCGCATAGGAGCACGAGCTGCGATCGCAGGTGGAGGCGCAGCACTGGGCCGCATCGCCGAGACCGAGGACGAGTCGACAGCCATGGCCTCGCTCCGCAGTGCGGGTCGTCTGCTCAATGTCGCCGCCGTCGGCGGGATCATCCACGAGGCGGCGATAGACGTCAGCGAGAAGATCAACACTCCGATCGTCCCGATCGTGACCGGTCTCGGCGGCTTTGGCTACGCCGTGACGCGGTGGTCCAAGGAGCTGGAGACAAGGGAGGGAGTCGTCGCCAAATGGACCGATGAGGACAAGCCGGCGAACATCTACGCGTCGGTCGGCATCGCCATCGCAGTCGCCAATGGGGGCCGGGCGATCGGTCGGGGATATGTCAGCTCGCGACGGTCGATGGTCAAATACATGGGCGACGGCATGGGTCACGCCGCCATCGGTCGCAGCCTCAACATCGCATTGTGGGCAGGTGGGGCCGTAGTTCTCTATCGGGGAATCGTGTCCCGTCTGGCCCGCAACAATGCCAAGGTCGAAACGGCTTTCAGCTCACCACCCAGCAACGAGCACGTGTCCGGTGGGCCAAACAGCATCTCTCCGTACGGTGAGTTGGGCTTGCAGGGCCGTCGCTACGTGTCGGAGGTGGTGACGCCCGAAGTAGTCGAACAGACCATGGGTGTGCCGGCGATCGCACATCCGATCCGGGCCTACATCGGGGTGGAGTCGGAGCCGATCTATGCGACCGGGCGATCGGAGCTGGCTCTCGACGAGCTGGAGCGTCTCGGTGCTTTCGATCGAAGCTATCTCCTTTTGGTCTCCCCCACCGGGACCGGCTGGGTCGACCACACGATGATCGAGTCGGCCGAGATCCTGACCAGAGGCGACATCGCCACAGCCTGCGTCCAGTACGGGAAGGCACCCTCCTTCCTCGAGGTACAGGGTGTCTCCCTGGGGCGGGCCCAGTTCAGACAGCTCCTCTGGGGCGTGAAGCAACGATTGGCAGCCGTACCCCCCGAAAAGCGGCCAAAGGTCCTCGTCTTCGGCGAGAGCCTCGGCGCCTGGTCGAGCTCCGATGTGGTGATGCATCAGGGGATCTCCGGCTTTGACCACTACGGGATCCACCGGGCGCTGTGGTTTGGCCTGCCCGGGCTTGCCCGCTGGTCCAAGACCGGAATGCGTGAGGGGCGTAATCGGCTGACCCCTGAAGGCACGGTCTTGCCCTTCGACCGTTTCGAGCAGTACCAGGCCTTGAGTGAAGACGAGCGTGCAAAGCTGAGAGCCGTGATCGTCGACCACGACAACGATCCCATCGCACAGATGTCGGTGCGAATGGCGGTGAAGAGACCGTCCTGGCTCGACGGCCATCGGGGTCGAGGTGTTCCGGAGTCCATGAAGTGGACCCCGGTCATCACCTTCAGCCAGGTCATCGTTGACGCCATGAATGCGATGGTCACGGTCCCCGGGCAGTTCAAGTCATTCGGTCATGACTATCGCGGCGACACGGCCCGATTCGTCCAGTCGGCGTACGAGCTGCCGGATGTCTCAGAGCAGCAGCTGACAGACCTGCACGAGACCCTCATCCGACGTGAGCTCGACCGGGCCGAGCGCATCAAGGCCGGCAAGAGTGGCGATTTGGGATCGAAGGGCCGGGTGCCCTCCGACACTCAGTAACCGGAGCCGAACCCCTACTCGTCCTCGTTCTTCTTGCCCTGAACCCTGTCTTTGATGGTTCGGGTGACGATGTAGTTGAGGAAGGCCAGGATGAAGCCGACCCCGGTGATAACGAAGACGACGGCGAAAATCTTGGATAGGTCATTGGTGGGATGAAGGTCCCCATACCCGACCGTGGTCAGCGTGATGACGGTGAAGTAGAGGGCATCGATGAAGGACCAGCGCTCGACAATCCAGAAGAACCCGGTGCCTGTTGCGAGAATCGCCAGCGCCCCGAGGATCAGCCCTCGCCCGGTGTCTTCTGCCCAGACCTCCCGGAACGTCTTGAACACTGCGCGAAACATCGGTTCAAGTTATATCGAACGCCTCGCCACGTCTGGAATCAACCGATGACACCGGTGCTCATGCCCGCTCCAACGGAGCCCATGCCAGGAGCAAGCGCTTCTTGCCCTGGGTGTCGAACATCACCTCGGCCTCGGCCCGATCCCCTGCGCCCACCACCTCACGCACGGTTCCCAGGCCCCATTTGTCATGACGAACCCGATCCCCGGGGCCGATGTGCCCGGCGTCGACCGTGGTTCGGGGGCCGGTGGCGGCCGCCCGCTCAGAAGCTGTCCGCCGCGGGCGCTTGCCGGCCTTCTCGAGCAGGCCGTCTGGGATCTCTGTGAGGAAACGGGACGGCGGGTTGTAGTTGGACCCTCCGAAGAGCATGCGGCTCCAGGCCGAGGTGAGATAGAGCTTGTCCTGGGCCCGGGTGAT